>DAOSWS010000011.1 GCA_035593605.1 Thermoanaerobaculia bacterium
TCGTGGACTGCCTGAGCAACCTGGGTGATGTGAACCTGAACGGACAGATCTCCGCGTTAGATGCGAGTCTCATCCTCCAGGCCGTCGTAGGCTTGATCAGTCTAGACCCCGTCCAGCAATGCCTGGCAGACGTGAATGAAAACGGTCTCGTTTCCAGCCTAGACGCCGCCTACGTCCTCATGTGCACCGTCGGCAACTGTCCGGGGCTTCCGGCGGGATTCCTGCCCTCCTGCACAGCCCATGACAATTGCCTGTAAACCACCGGCGTAGATCTTGCAACGCTTACTCTTTGTGCATGGATGCTTTTATCGTTGAGTGTATATCTGACTTCGCTTTGTTCTTTTCTGCAATCCAGATGAATGTTACTTCGTGCGGAAGATGCGGGGAAGGATCTTCATCATGGCCCACCCTCCCGAAATTCGCTTCAGGAGGCCCGGACCATAGAGGAGATGAAGAATCCCTTTGAGTCCTTGATAGATTCCATGGGAAAAGGGATGCCACCAGAGGTCCTTTCGTGTAAAGGAGAGCCAGTCGTCGACGATCGTCATCGACTGCGTCATTTCGTCGAAACCCAGCTTGCCATGGGTCCGGCCGATCCCGGACTCCTTGAATCCGCCCCACGACGTCTCCGCCAGGCCATGGCTCATCAGGTGGTCGTTGATGGTGACGACCCCGGCCCGTATCTTTCGTGCAATCTTTCGGGCCTTGCCCCGGTTCTTTGACCAGACCGATCCCGTCAGGCCCAGGTAGGAATCATTGGCAAGGGATACGGCTTCCTCCATGTCCCGAACCTTCATCACGCCAAGGACAGGACCGAAGGTCTCATCCTTCATCACGTCCATTTCGTGGGTCACGTCGGTGAGGACCATGGCGGGAAGAGCGTGGGGCATCTCTTCCTTCGACGGACACCGGGATCGGGCATAGACCTTCGCTCCCTTTTTCAATGCGTCCTCCACATGGCTTTCAACCAGTTCCGCCTGCCGGAGGGTCGTCATAACTCCCATGTCTGTGGTGAAATCAACATCCCTCCCCACACGGAGGGCCTCGGTCCGGCGCTTCAGCGACGAAAGGAAGGTGTCGTACACGCTCTCATGGACATAAATTCTCTCGACCCCTCCGCACGACTGGCCCGCGTTTTGAAATCCGGCCCAGACCGCCCCCGCCGCGGCTCTCTCCAGATCCGCATCCTCACAGACAATCATGGCGTCATTGCCGCCGAGTTCCAGGCAGACCGGAGTCAGGGTCTGCGCCGCCAGGGCCATGAGTTCCTTGCCGGCCCGTACGGAGCCCGTGAAGAAAAGCTTGTCGACCCCTGCACCCAAAAGAGCCTGCCCCGCTTCCCGCCCGGGCAGGTTGACGAAGTGAAAGAGGCCCCCGGGAAGGCCGGCCTCATCGAACAGGGCCCGGAGAGCCAGGCCAACCTGCTGAGTTTCCGTCGCGGTTTTCAGGAGCACCCCGTTGCCCGCGAGGAGAGCCATGACCACTTCGGAAAAGGGTATGCTGAAGGGATAATTCCAAGGGGAGATTATGGCGACCACCCCCCAGGGAACGCGAAGCTCCAGGGATCGTTTGTTGGCCAGAACCAGCGTGGAGGGCCACGGCTTTCTGACTGTAAGAAAGGCCCCTGCCTTCCGGCAGTAATAGCTTAACGCCATGGCGGCGGGCAGGACTTCCGTTGCCAGGGCATCGATCCGGGTCTTTCCGTTATCTCTGGCAATGATTTCAGCCAGCTCATCGGCCCTCTCCAGGAGGATTTTTCTCACCCTCTTCATGGCCGCCACACGATGCCGGAGAGGCATGGTTCGCCACCGCTCCTGAGCTGTACGGGAGGCGGCCACCGCCTCTTTCACTTCGTCCGTTGAATGGAGGGGGGAGTTCCCGATAACTTCTCCGGTGGCAGGATCTTTCGAAAGGGTAACGGCGGGTTCATGATTCATGACGAGCTCCCGGTTCGGATCGTGCAGGATCGGTTCGACCCAGAAAGGCGTCCATTGTGTGATGAACCCCCAGGATATCGGCAACCAGGTTGAAGACTACCACGGGAAAGATTCGAAGTGGACCGACCGTGTATACCAGCCAGGGCATGAAGAGCCTCTTTCGGTTGGAGCGGATGGCCTTGTAAATTCTCTTTGCGACCTTCTCCTGGCCCAGGATGGGAAGGAGAAAGGGAATCCGGGTGCGGACTCCTTCAAACATCCCCGTGTTGATAAAGTAGGGACAGACAAGGGTCATCCGGATCGGAGAATTACGAAGTCTCAGTTCCTGCTGCAGGGCTTCGTGAAATCCCACATTGGCGAACTTGCTGGAGGAATAGTCAGCCAGACGGGCTACGCCCATCAATCCCGCCGCTGATGCAATCGTTACAATATGGCCCCCATCGGCCTCGATCATGGACGGCAGAAAGGCCTTGACCGTCCAGAAGTGAGCCAGGGAATTTACTTCCATCGTTTTCTGGATTTCCGAATCGGAGCAATCCAGAAAGGACTTTCCCGTGACCACTCCTGCGTTGTTCACAAGGATTCGGACGTCTCCCACCTCTTTCCGTACCGTAGAAGCCGCCGAGTAGACAGCCTCCCTGTTTGAAACATCGACAGTATAAGGATGGGCCTGTCCTCCCTCCGCGGAAATCTCGACTGCCGCCTCTTCAAGGGCTCTTCCGTCGATATCCCAAAGAATGACACTGGACGCGTGCCGGGCGCAGAACCGGGCCAGGCTCCGTCCAATCCCGCTCGCGGCGCCGGTAATCAGTACGTGGGATCCGGAAAGATCTGTCATGGGACCTCCCTGTCAACCTTCGATGGCCTGATTATACCCCAGCCCCTCCGGTTTCGGCTGATTCTCGTTGCGCCGAAAGGGTTTTTTGTGGTATCGTGGATTCGGGCATGGTGGTTCGAAAGAAGAAACCGAAAAACCCCGATTTGGGGGACAGCGCAGCCGAACGGCGCCGACACCAGAGGTTTGTCGTCGAGGGGCTCGACGTTCAATGTAAGATGCTCATTACGGCAGAGGCGCGGCTGATCAATATCAGCCTGGGTGGTGCCTTTATTTCCACAATGACCCGGCTGAACATCGGATCCGAATACACACTGCGTATCGAATGTCAGGATCGGGAACTGGTCCTGAAAGGAAACGTTGTATGGGAACGGGTGGCCTACCTTCGCATGGATGAAAAGGGTAACAAATTTCCAACCTACGAAGCGGGCGTTCGTTTCAAAGATGTTCTTACAGGAACGGGAGCCGATCTTGTTGATTTCATGGAGCGCAACGTAGCGGAGCACCAGTTCCATGTCCGACTCCAGGGTCTTCGTGTCAAAATTCTGGGGATGGAATCAGCCACGATCCTGGATCACCATAAGATTTACCAGGTAAAAAAGCTCAGCATCGGGGGAATGCTGATCGTATCGGACCAGGCTTTTGTTCCCGAAGAGCGATTCAAGATGGAACTCATCTTTCCTGGAAACGGGGACCACGTGACCTTTATGGGACGAATTGCCTACAGCGGGGAAGTTTCCGACAGTCGTCCCCTATCCTTTGATACCGGCATCGAGTTTTTTGATATGGAAAAGAATGACAGGAAAAAACTGGAGGCCTTCGTCCATTCCCTTAGGGAACCCGCCCCCTGATTTCCAGGATTCCCTTTACTTAAAAGCTCCCGTAACAGCAAAGATAAGAAGAATCACTGCGATCACAAACAGAACAGCACCGGCGATCTTCACCCAGCTCCAGGGCCGCTCCGCCCGGATTTCCGCCGTCTGACCGTTGACCAGAAACCGGTAAACCTTCTCTCCGAACTTATAGGAGCTGATCCAGATGGGGAGCAGGATGTGCTTGAAGGTCACGTCGTCATATCGTGTTTTGACGTCTTGGATTCTCTGATGATCTCCGCCGATATCGTTCCGGATCGCCTCACGGATCGCTCCATCCATCACCTCCCGGGCCTGGTCAAATCCCTCGCTCAGGGTAACGGTATAGGTTTCCGCCTTGAATCCGCTCAGATAATCGGGGGAAAAAGGAACCAGCTGGTTTAGATTCCACGTGGTGAGCTTCCACGCCAGCCGTTCGGGAAGAGACCGGCTTGCCGGCACCAGCGTATCATTGAAGGCCTTTCGCACGGTTCCGGAAACCGATGACCAGCGCGTCTTTCGTACACGGCGTGTCTTATGAACGGTCCGCCCCCCCTCCGTCGTGGAATAGGATTCATTCTCCCAGTAATCGTCTCCCCTCTGTCCCTTATAGAGAGATGTCGTGTCGGCATCGTACGTCCAGAAAGGCGTGTAGAGACCCTGAAGAGCCTGGGGGTAGTGCACATCCCGTTTCAGCCGAGAAGGGGCAAACCAGAGGCCGCGAAGCCAGGTTCGAAAGGATTTGACCGCCTGATCGCGTGTAACTTTGAAGGGGAGCAGAGACCGCGGCTGAATCAGCTTTTGAGTTTTCCCTTCCTCCACGATATGGGTTCCGCAGAAGGGACAGGATAGGGAGGTCAGCTTCGGGTCGTGGGTGGAAGAAGCGCCGCAGGCCCGACACTGGATGGTTTGTGCCTCAACCGTTTCCTGTGTCTCTTCCTTCGAGAGAAAGTCCTCGAAGTCAAGTTCCTCGATGTTGGCCCCGTCGGGGGAATCGATCACCTGCTGCTGCGCGCAGAAGGGGCAGGTCAGGGTTCCCGAAGCGGGATCGAAGGCAAATTGGGCTCCGCAGCCCCTGCATCGAAAGAGATGTTCAGAGGATCGGGTTCTCGAATCGTCCTTCGTCATTGACCCACAATGTACCACGGATGGACAACCCGGGAAAGAAGAAGATGATCGTCCCCGCATCGATCTCTCCTGCTTCTGCTATGATAAATTCATGAAACGCAAAGCCTTTATCACGGGGATCACGGGCCAGGACGGTTCCTACCTTGCCGAATTCCTGCTGGAAAAAGACTATGAGGTGTTCGGGCTTATTCGCCGCACGTCCCACAGCCGTCTGGACCGGATCGAACACCTTGTCGATTCCATTGAGCTGGTTTCGGGAGATTTGACCGACCTGGCTTCGCTTCTCCAGGCACTGAAGGCGATCCAGCCCGACGAAGTGTACAACCTGGCCGCCCAGTCCTTCGTTCCGACATCGTGGAACCAGCCGGTCCTGACGGCGGATATCACGGCCCTCGGCCCTGTCCGGCTTCTTGAAGCCATCCGCGGAAATGGAAGACCGGTCCGGTTTTACCAGGCATCCTCCTCGGAGATGTTCGGGAAGGTGGATCGAGTCCCGCAAAATGAGACAACGCCTTTCCATCCCCGCTCTCCTTACGGGGTTTCTAAGGTCTATGCGCATCTCATCACTGTGAATTACCGTGAATCCTACAACATGTTTACCTGTTCCGGGATCCTGTTCAACCACGAGTCTCCCCGCAGGGGCCTGGAATTCGTGACCCGGAAGATTTCCCATGCCGTGGCGAGAATCAAATCGGGTCTTCAATCCACCCTTACCCTGGGAAATCTCGATGCAAAAAGAGACTGGGGCTACGCGGGGGATTACGTGGAAGCCATCTGGAAGATGCTCCAGGCCGACACTCCAGAGGACTATGTGGTCGCAACGGGGGAAACTCATTCGGTGAGGGAATTCTGTGCAGAGGCCTTCTCTCATGTCGACCTGAACTGGGAGGACCACGTTCGTACCGACCCGGGCCTCCTTCGTCCCGCCGATGTGGAACTCCTTGTGGGCGATGCCTCGAAAATCCGCAGCCGACTGGGCTGGACACCCCGGGTTTCCTTTCCCGAGCTGGTCAGGATGATGGTGGATGCCGATCTCAAAGATCTGGGTCATTCCCGCTAGCGTTGCCGCCTTCCCGGCCGCCCTTGCTTTCACCCGACTGACGAACGCTCCTCTGCTTTTTCCCTTCGCCGCGGCACTCCTTTTCTACCCCGCCTTTATCCGGACCCTCCTCAGGGGACATTTCGGGTCCGCGTTTCGTCTTTCGGTCCTCTGGGCCCTTTCCGGGACCCTTACCGTTCTGATTTTCACGACTCTGGCACCCCGGGAAGCCGACGCATCGATTCTGAACGGACGTGCCTATCGAGTCGAAATGATGGAATGGATGGAAACGGGGACCGGCAGGGAATCGACTCCCTCCGCCTTTCTGCCCCAGCACGCACTTCACCTGGGCCTCTTTTCCGCGGCCACCGTGGGTTCCGCGGGACTCCTGGGGCTTGTCGCCGGCGCCTATCTTCTCAATTACATGAACGTCTATGTCGCGACCTACGCGGCATCGTCCGGGACCGGATGGATCGGCTGGATCCTGGCCTGGCATCCCTGGGCACTGATCCGTGTCGCCTCCTACCTGGCCCTGGGAGTCTATCTCTCCGCTGTTTTTCTGCGGCTGACAAAAAAGATCGATTCTCTTCCCCCCTCCCGCTGGCTCTGGCTGGGAATGGGCGGTACGGTCCTGGACGTTCTTATGAAGATCATTCTGGCTCCCGGATGGCACAGGCTTCTTGCTTCGTTTCATGGATTATCCTTACCCTGAACCAGAAAAATATGCCGTTTTATTTGATATAATCAAAGTTCACAACCCTTTCCGTAACGTGCTGTAGAAAGGAGACCACCCATGCGAAACCATCGATTCACCCTGCTTTTTCTGGCCTTCAGCCTGATCGCTGCCTGTACCCTCCAGGCCGCGGAAAAACGGGCCTTCACGATTCCCGACCTCTATTCCATCCAGTACCTTTCGGACCTTCAGATCTCCCCCGACGGTACGGAACTGGCCTTTACCGTATCGGAATATGACCTTCCCCGCGCAAAGAGAACTTCGGCGATCTGGCTCATGAATACCGATGGAAGTAACCTCAGAAAATTCACTTCGGGTGAAGCCCTGGATCGAACTCCCCGCTGGTCCCCAGACGGAAAGACTCTGGCATTCACCTCGACAAGAGAAAAATCCACTCAGCTCTACGTGATTCCACGTTCCGGAGGTGAAGCACGGTGCCTGGCAAAACTGACTTTTGGCGCCTCCGACCCGGTCTGGTCGCCCGATGGACGATTCATCGTGGTGGCTTCAGACCTCTATCCCGAATGCGGTCCCACAGCCGAATGCAATGACAAGCGGAAGAAAGACGCGGATGAAGGTCCCTCTCAGGCCCACCTGGCCGACAGCCTTCTCTACCGCCACTGGGACGACTGGAAGGACGGAAAGCGGACCCATCTCATCCGCATCGATATGGAGGGAGGTCTGACTGACCTGACCCCCGGAGACTGGGACTCGCCTGAATTTTCACTCGGGGGATCGCGTTACGGGTTCACTCCCGATGGCTCTGCGTTCTACTTCACCTCCAAGCGGGTCGATAATCCCGCAGAGTCTACCAACGTGGACATCTGGCGGATCGGCCTGAAGGATCCTGAAACCATGAAAGCGCAAAGGCTTACAACGAATCCGGCCTATGACGGACAACCCGTAATTTCTCCCGACGGCACGCGTCTGGCCTTTCTGACCCAGACGATTCCCGGATATGAAGCGGACCTCTTTCGCCTGGCCATCCTGGACCTGGCATCAAAGAAGGTCCGGCTTCTCACCGATCTCGATTCTTTTGACAACTGGATCAACCACGTGGAATGGTCAAAGGACGGAAGGGAGCTTTATGCCACGGCGCAGGTGGAGGGTGACACCCCCTTTTACAGGGTAGACATCGAATCCGTAAAGTTCACAAAGATCTTTACCCATGAGGCTATCGACAGCTTTATCCTGGATCCTTCCGAAACTCATCTTTTCTATATTCACCGTTCCGTGGGAGAACCCACTGAAATTTATGTAAAGGACCTCAAGAAAGACACCGCACCCAAACGGCTGACTTCCTTCAGTGAAAGGCTCCTTCAGGAAGTGGATGTCCGCCCCGCAGAGCGTATGTGGATCAAGGGAGCCGACGGAAAAGAGCTTCAGGTTTTTCTCGTAAAACCCCACGGCTTCGATCCATCGAAGAAATACCCCCTGATTCTTAACGTTCATGGCGGTCCGCAGATGATGTGGCAGGACTCCTTCCGCGGCGACTGGCAGGTCTACCCGGGCGCCGGATACATCGTCGCCTTCCCCAATCCTCACGGATCCACCGGTTACGGGCAGGAATACTGCGCGGAAATTTCGGGAGACTGGGGCGGAAAGGTGTACGAAGACGTCTTGAAGGTGACCGATTACCTGGCCTCCCTGCCCTACGTTGACGCCGAACGGATCGGAGCCATGGGATGGTCCTACGGCGGCTACATGATGGACTGGATCCTGGGACACACCGACCGCTATCAGTGCCTTGCCTCGATGATGGGGGTCTACGACCTCCGCTCCATGTACGGGGCCACCGAAGAGCTATGGTTTCCCGAATGGGACCTGAAGGGCACACCCTGGGATTCGGAGCAGTACGCGACCTTCTCTCCCTCCTTCTATGCCTCCAGTTTCAAAACTCCAACCCTGGTGATCTCGGGGGAGAAGGATTTCCGGGTTCCCTACACCCAGAGCCTCCAGCTCTTTACGGCACTCCAGAAGCAGGGCGTGCCCTCACGGCTCATCATCTTCAAGAACTCGGGGCACTGGCCGTCCTGGTGGGATATGATCCTCTACTATACGGCCCACCTGGAATGGTTCCAGACCTACCTGGGCGGGGACGGCCCGCCCTGGAGCGTGAAGGATTTCGTTGCCAACCGGGTCTTTGACACCGAGACCGGGAAACGCCTGGACCTCGAGGCTCCATGACACGGACGTTCAAGCTGTCCCGGGACTCGGGCCCGAAAAGTTACAGAGTCAACTATGCAGGGGAGCTGAACAGCGAACAGCATGACGTCGTGATGGCTCCCGGCGGGCCGATGCTGGTCATTGCCGGGGCGGGATCAGGAAAGACACGGACGCTGACCTACCGGGTGGCCCGCCTGATCGAGGACGGGATACCGCCGAACCGGATTCTGCTCCTGACCTTCACCAATAAGGCGGCCCGGGAAATGCTCATGCGCGTGGAAGCTCTCTGCGGCATGGAGTGTCCCCGGGGCTGGAGCGGTACCTTTCATCACATGGGGAACCTCTTCCTGCGCCGCCATGCGGAATCCCTTGGGCTGAAACCCAATTTTTCCATCATGGACCGTGAGGACACCAAGGACCTTCTGGATGCCATCGTGGAAGACCTCGGGTATTCCAACCTTCCGGTGCGTTTCGTGTCCACGGACGTCCTCGTGGAGCTCTACAGCCTCAGCGTCAACACCGAAGTCGACGTGGAGGGACTCGTCCACGACCGATATCCCCAGTTCACGGCACAGCTCACGGAGATCCAGAAGGTCCTCATCACCTATAACGAACGAAAGCTCGCGGAAAACCTGGTTGACTTCGACGACCTGCAGAGCCTCATGCTCCGCGGCCTTCTGGAACATGAGGAAATCAGGACCCACTACCAGAACCACTTCCTTCACATCCTGGTGGATGAATACCAGGATACAAACAAGATTCAGGCCGACCTGGTCGACCTCCTCGTCGGTCCTCAGCGCAACCTGATGGTGGTGGGTGACGACGCCCAGAGCATCTATTCCTTCCGGGGCGCAAACTTCGAAAATATCATTACCTTCCCTGACCGGTTCAGGGACGCGAAAATCTTCTACCTTACAACAAACTACCGCTCCACACCCGAGGTTCTGAATTTCGCCAACGACTCCATCCGGCACAATCAGCGGCAGTTCGAAAAGGAACTGCATCCCGTGAGGGAATCCAGCGGGGTTCCCGTCACGATCGTTCCCTGTCCCGATGTCTATATTCAGGCTGAATTCTGCGCGCAGAAAATCCTTCAGCTGATGGAGGAGGGGCTGGACCCCCAATCGATCGCCATCCTCTATCGGTCCCACTTTCAGAGCATGGAAGTTCAGCTGGAGTTCACCCGGCGCGGTATCCCTTACGAAATCCGCTCCGGCATGCGCTTCTTCGAGCAGAAGCACGTCAAGGACATCATGGCCTTCCTTCGGATCACCGTGAACGCGTCCGACGAGCCGGCGTGGAAGAGGGCGCTGAAGTTGTATCCAACCGTGGGAAATCGAACGGCTGCGCTCCTCCACGCCCATGTTTCAAAAGCCTCGGATCCCCTGCGCGCGGCTATCTCATCCGACTTCATCAAGGCAGCCCCCAAACGCAGTCAGGCCTCCGCCGCCCGTTTCCAGGAACTGGTCAAGGACCTCATGGGACCTCGCCACCAGGGTGATCCGGCCGAGGCGATCCGGACCATCGTGGAGGTCATGTACCGGGATTACGCAGTCCATACCTTTCCCAACGCCCAGGCGCGCCTGGACGACCTGGAAGAGATGGCCCAGTTTGCCTCCCGCTACGGGACGATTGAGGATTTCCTCCGGGAACTTGCCCTCCTTTCGGAGCTCTCGGGAGAGGATGTGGCCGCAGGGGATAAGGAAGGGGACCGCATCATCCTCTCCACCGTCCACCAGGCGAAGGGCCTGGAATGGGACGCCGTCATCGTGATCGGTCTGGCGGAACACCAGTTTCCCTCTCACTGGGCCCTGAAAAGCCCCGACGGAGAGGAGGAGGAGAGAAGGCTCTTCTACGTGGCCTGCACACGCGCCAGGGATGAGCTCGTCCTGGCCTACCCACAGATGGGACACCAGCGGGGAAATCGGGACACAATCCAGAGGGTTTCCCGCTTTATCGGCGAGGTCAGCCCCCGCCTCTGGGAGCCGGTTCAGCTTGTTCAGGATTACGGCTGGTAAGTCGGCCCCCATCCCGAAACTTCATGAATTATCTGTGATATGATGAATATTGATACGCAGTATCATTTAATGACTCCCAGGAGGAGACCATGAACCGCACGATTCGAACCCTGTCCGCATTCGTACTGTTGACCATCCTTGCCGCGTTTGCCCTTGCTACAGGTCAGGAAGAAAAACCGGGACAGCCGGCGATGTCCCCCGAAGAGCAGGCCATGATGGAAAAATGGCAGACCTACATGACCCCGGGACCCGAACATCTGAAGATGGCACGCTTTGTGGGATCGTGGAATGTTAGGGCAAAATTATGGATGCAGCCGGGGACCGAGCCCCAGCTGAGCGAGGCGACGGCGGAAGTCACCTCGATCCTTGGCGACCGTTTCCTCCAGATGACCTATACCGGTTCGTTCATGGGAATGCCCTTCGAAGGCCGGAATCTTTTGGGATACGACAATTACACGAAGAAGTACACCAGCATCTGGTTTGATTCCATGGGAACGGGGTTTTACCTCACCTCGGGAACCTGTGACGATGCCGGAAAAGTTTGCACGGAGACGGGAATCTGGGACGACGCGGTGACCGAGCAGAAGGTCGCCGTCCGAACCGTCACAACGTGGAAGGATAAGAATACCATCGTGATGGAAACCTACTCCACTTACCCGGACACTCCTGAATTCAAGAGCATGGAGCTTTTCTACACCCGCAGGTAACTGGTTAAGGAAACCCGGTCAGTCAAGTGGATCTTCCAGGGCTGTCCGGGCTTTCGACAGCACAAGATCCAGGATCACGGGATCCTCTCCCAGGGGGGGAAGGACCTCGATTTTCAGATCGGAGTATCGGGAGGATACGGCAAGAACCTGTCCCGGGATATCCCGGGACACGTGGCCCCCTCCCGACATGAAGAGCGGATAGATCACGAGTCGTTCAATTCCCCGGGCTCGGGCTTCTTCGGCCCGTTCCAGAAGGGTTGGAGAAACAAACTCCATGTAAGCCAAAGTCACACGATCCCTTCCGAGTATTTCAGCAAGGTGTCGGTCCATATCTTCAAAAGGCTGCCTCCAGCGCGGATCGGGGCTTCCATGGGCCATGAGAACCAGCAGAGTTTTCATAATCGAATCTCCTTTCTGGAAGGAAACGCACGATTCGGATGTCTCATTCCCCCGTAAGAGGAATCTGCAGACCGGAGGAGATCCAGCGGCCCGGCATCGCGATATCGAGGCGATCCTGGTAGGACGTATTCGTCAGGTTTTGAATATCCAGAAAGAACGTGATGTCCTTCCAGTTGCAGAGAACGCGAAGATCGGCCAGAAACCGCGAGTCCAGTGTTTCGGGATCCTCCCAGCGCGCCGAAAGAGTTCCCCGTACCTGGCTGAAACGAAAGTGGACCAGGCCCCCGGCCTCCAGGGCGGAGTAGTCGGACAGGTACTTCAGCCGGTCCGGGGGAAGGGGAGCGTCGACATCCCGGGCGGCGGCAAAAACCGTGACGGTGCCCAGCCGAATCCTGAATTCCAGGCCGGCAGAAAAGAACGGTTCCAGGTTGACGGCGTGAAAAGTTGCACGGCCGTCATCGGATACCCACTCAATCTCGTCAGAGTGGTGACGGCCCCAGAGGGAAACGGTCCAGTTCTTTCCCGCCACGTTCCACTCCGCTTCCACCATGTCCGGGGATTCAAGGTTCGGGTTCCCGAGGTTAGCGGGACTGGCGTAATAGAGCTCCGTAAAGGAGGGAAGCCGGCTTCCCCGGCGAAGGGTAAAAGAGGTGGAAATCAGATCCATAGTGCGCTCGACACTCAGAGAAGGAAGGAGGAGCATGGTTCCTGATCCTCCCTCCAGCCCGAGAGAAAGGGATAAATTTTTCTTTCCGAACGTCCGCGTCCATGCCAGGGTTCCCCCGGCGCGGTTCCGGTCGTGGTCACCCAGGGGACTGTCGGTTATGCTTTCGGAAAACCCGTACATCTGCCATGCAACGGATCGCTCCGTGCCGGACAGGTTCGCACCGGTTCTCAAAGTCGTGTGCCGGTTTCGATACCCTTCGGGATTTCTTCGGTCCAGGAAGAAGTCGTCAGTGTGGCGGCGGGTGTACACCTGAAGGTTGGCGCCGAGAATCGTTCCTGAGACAGAACCGACCGTCGTGGACGTGGATTCTTTCTGATAGGGATAGGCCGTCGTGTAAAAGTTCAGCGCACCGAAGCTTTTATCCTCCATGCCGGCCATCCATTTCCACTTCCCTGCTTGGCCCCGGAGCCCTAACACGTCTCTTGAAAGCTCAGTTCCATAGCTCCATCCCCCGTGAACGGTTCGTGAAAGGGAGAAAGCGGAAGAAAAGCTCTCCCCCGCGAATCCTGTTTCCATATACCCCATTGCAAGGTTGTGATCTCCCGCCAGGATACGGGCTTCATGACTCGCAGAGGATCGGGTCACGATCCGTACGGCTCCGCCCGGAATGGGCCCCGACGGCGAAAAAGCCCAACCTCCGGGGGTATATTCCACCCTCTCGACACTGTCCAGATCCACAGGCAGGTCGAGGGTAAAGTGACCGGTCTGGGGATCGTTGAGGGGGATGCCGTCGAGGTACACCCGGATCCCTTCGTACCCCGCACCCCGCCCCTGAAGATCGGCCTGAACACCGAAGGGAGCCCGGAGAGACAGAACATCGGGAAGGTAAAGGTTTATAAGGCCCTGGAGATCCACGGCCGGTGAGGATTCGATCTCTTCCCGTGTCACGACCACCAGGGTACCGGGTTCCCCCGGAGCACGGACTTCTACCGTCGTTCCAAACTGGCAGAAGAGGGGAACGACTGTGAAAAAAGTCCATAATAAGGCGACGCACCGGAAGAACATGGACCGGATGATACAATACTTTTTGATCTCAAAACAGGAAGGTGCCCGGATGGAACTCTTACAGACCGAGCGAAGCATCGTCGCCGTGATCGACCTTCAGGGGAAACTGATGGAGATGATCCACCGTCCCCGGCTGGTCATCGGCTCGACCTGTCGGCTGATGAAACTGGCCGACCTATTCCAGGTCCCCGTCGTCCTGACGGAACAGTATCCGAAGGGTCTGGGAGGCACCCATCCAGAAGTACTGGAGGTTTTTCAAACCCTTTCAGTCCCCACCGGATATCTGGACAAGACGTCCATGGGATGCTGCGGGGACCCGGGGTTCGAAGTCCTTCTTCAAAAGGCCAGACCGGGCCTGGATCCGAAACGCAGGCAGATCGTCGTCGCGGGGATCGAAGCTCACGTGTGCGTCATGCAGACGGTGATCGAGCTATTGAACCTGGGCCACGACGTCCATGTCTGCTGGGAATGCGTGAGCGGCCGGGGAGAGGAATACCGGGACTATGCCCTGAAACGTATGGCCCAGGCCGGCGCCGTCATCACCAACCACGAATCGGTGGGGTTTGAATGGGCCCGCGACAAGAACCACCCGGCCTTCAAAGCCATGAGCAACCTCTTCAAGGAAGGTCAGCTGACAGAGTAAACATCCTTCCCGAAGAAAATCACACACAATTTTCGGGAGAATCTTCCTGCATCCATGTTCTGAACAAAGGAATTCAAAGATATATCAATCGGGTGGAGAATCCACGAGAAATAATGATATTTGACAAGAGTGTCGTCATATGTCATGATATATGACGACAAAGGGGTCATTTATCATGAATTTCAGACAGAATTATATACCCAGGGCACTCGATCTACCTTCCCTGCTGGCACGCAAATCGTACTTTTTGCTGGGACCAAGACAGACTGGAAAAAGCTGGCTGATTCGCTATACTCTCCCCGAGGTAAAAATATACAACCTGCTTGATTCTTCAACTTATCTACTTCTTAGCAGAGCCCCGGAACGCTTGCGTCAAGAACTCCGACCATCGGACAACCTTATCATTATTGATGAGATTCAGCGTCTCCCTGAACTTCTTAACGAGGTACATCTTCTAATTGAGGAAAAGGGTATCCGTTTTCTGCTAACAGGTTCCAGTGCCAGAAAATTACGACGGGGTGGTGTAAATCTCCTGGGTGGCCGGGCACGCATGCTTCGTTTCCATCCCTTTACAACCCTGGAACTTGGAAAGCATTTTGAGCTCACCAGAGCACTGAACCACGGCATGGTGCCCAACCATTACTTTTCGGATGAGCCGGATTTGGACCTTGAAGCATATACCGGCACCTATCTGCAGGAGGAAGTAGTGGCCGAGGGTGCAACCCGAAACGTCCCAGCATTCAGCCGCTTTTTAAAGGTAGCCGCCCATTGCAACAGTACCATTGTTAACTTCACAAAGGTTGCCAACGACGCCCAGGTACCGCGCACTACCGTACATGAATATTTCCAGATTCTCAAGGATACCCTCATCCTTCACGAACTTCCTGCATGGAAACAGTCAAGGAAAAGAAAGCCGATCGCGTCAAGCAAGTATTATTTCTTTGATCCTGGCGTCGTCAGGCAGCTGCAAGGGCGCATCTATACGGATGGAACAACAGAATTTGGAGAAGCTTTCGAAACATATATCTTCCACGAACTGATCAGTTATACTGATTACAGAACGCATGAACCACTTTATTTCTGGCGTTCCACATCGGGATTCGAAGTGGATTTTCTCCTGAGTGACCATACCGCCATTGAAGTGAAAGCCTCCTCAACAGTTTCACCCAGAGATATCAAATCTCTTCTGGCACTGAAGGAGGAAAATACTACCCGGCGCCAGATCTGCGTCTGTCGTGAGAGTTCCAGAAGAACCATCCATGGTGTTGAAATTATTCCTTACAGAGACTTTATCGAAGAATTATGGTCCGGAGAACTGGATTGATTTCATCAACATCCTCAGGAGGTAGATGATCATGAATAGAATTCTCCATTTTTTTTCGTCAGCTTGATTTTTACTAGTTGCTCCATGGCACAGGTCGAGGAGTTATGTATCAGCGAAAAGTGCAGTTACTCTTTTATATACATAGCTACGTTCCAAAATACCGCCTATGGAAGATACAACAGTGATACGGGGAGGATGCGTTTGAATACTTACTATGTAGTTGTTCGTAAAGGAGCGGTAGCCAGTGTTAAAGAAAACATGGAGAAATTGAAAGATATATTCTACGATCATTACAGAAAAACACATGAGATCGCCACAGAATCGGACATGGATCCCATCATCCGTTCCCGATTAGAAAAATTATTGGGGGAAAAGGATTACGTGAATTTCTACATGTCACAATTTGAGATACCATACAACAGTAAAGAAGACATTCTACTTATCGATAACAAGGAACATCCCAATTACTGCATCAATCACAAATGTCCTTAAAATTATTGGTTTAAAAGTAACCATCCCGGTTCAATTGGCTTTGGAAAATCCTATTTCAGTTGTGCTAAGACCGCGGCGCCGATGACGGCGGCGTCGGCGCCCAGGGAAGAAACTGTTATGGTTAACTCCCGGGTCGCCGCGTTCAGAGCGTAACGACGAACTCCCTTTTCTATGGAGGAGACCCATTCGGGGACTCCTCCAATCAGTCCTCCTCCAAGCACGATTCGGGCTGGATTCATAATGTTGACAAGGGTCACCGCGCCCGATACAAGATATTCTTCTGCTTTTTCCAGGGTTTGCACCGCAAAGGGATCCTTCCTTCGCATGGCCGCGACGATGTCCCGTGCCTCCAGCGTTCCCTTTTCCTTAAGACAAGCTGCGAGGCGTGGAGAAAGAACAGGTTTGCGCCTCAAAGCGCGGACGACTCCCGACGCGATCCCCCACCCTCCGGCATAGGCTTCCCAGCACCCCCTTCCCCCGCAGGTACACTTCCGCCCCCCCGTGACGACTATCTGATGGCCCACCTCACCTGCCGTATTCCCCGCCCCTCTTATGAGGGTTCCACCCTGAATCCATCCCCCGCCGATTCCCGTTCCCAGGGAGAGAAAGAGCATCGGATCGGAGCCTCTTCCCGCCCCATAGGTCCATTCCCCCAGGGCCGTCACGCGCACATCGTTATCGACAGCGACTTCGAATTGAAACTGATCGGAGAGCAACGTTTGTAGAGGAATGTCCTCCCATCCCAGATTTGGGCCCTTCAGGAGAACTCCATCCTTCGACACCTGGCCGGCCACACCGATTCCCATCGATGCGGGAGAATATTCTCTCAACGGCACGAAAAGGGCCTCCTGGAGCCGTTCCTGCCATCCCTCCACACCCTCGCCCGGTCGCGTGGGAAGTGAGACCCGGTGGAGGACATTTCCCGATGGATCCACAATGGCACAGGCTGTTTTTGTAGCCCCAAGGTCGATACCGAGTGTCGTTGCACCCATGATGTAACGATAGCACAGCGAATCACCCTGCGCCACAGTCTTCCCTGCGATATAATAGGTCCGGATCTTAACCCGGAGGTACGATGCCGACCCGAATCCTCGAAGACATCAAGCAGAAGGCCGCCCAGCTTCACGCGACGGTCATGACCGATGTCCTCCGGCGGTTCACTGAGGGGTCTTCGGACCTCCTTCGCCTTCTGGATTCTGCCCTTACCACCTTTGAGAATCTCATGGGTAGCGGCACCTCCTTCAGTCCTGAGCATTGCAGGAAAGCAGCCGGGACTCTGGAAGACCTGCTCCTTGAAATGGATAAATTAAACCCGGTCCCGGAAGGGATGACGAGGCAATCGGTTGCTTCAGATCTTCAGGAACGAATCCAGGGATGGCTTCAGGATCTTCCAAAGATCATAACTCTGGAAGAGAGTCGAGAGCTTTACCGGAAGGTTCCGGAGGACCCATGGAACCGGAGGCTCCGCAAGGCAGTCCGACGGTGCGAGCTTGGAATCGGATCGGCCGGAAATCGTCTGAAGAGGGCGGTGCTGACCGTCGTCGGCAGAAAAGAGGTCCACGAACCCGCACTTGAACGCACACTTTACACCTCCGAATATCTTCACCACTTTGTCCTCGCACCTCTGACCCGGGAAATCGCCCTGCGCTGGACTGAGGCCATGAAAATCGTCTCGGAGGATCTGCACACGATCCACACCATTTTCGAGGACCTTGGGCTCCCCGAAGCTTTTGTAAAGAGCGAGGAGATTCCCCTTCTCGATATTCCATCCATTCAATCGGCTCGAAAAAGGGTAGAGGCATGCCTGGAGCGGCATGAAAATGATCTTCGAGCAACCCACGACTCCCTCTATACCCACAGGGAAGCACTTCTTCAGGACATGGACCGGGCATGGATCGAGGCAGGCACCGTCCTGCTTCCCGCAGAAGCCTACTCCTCTGACTCAACCGGGCAGGTATTTCATGATCTCGATCGTGAATTTAATCGGACATCCCAAAAATGGAGAACGCACCTGTCCGCCGATCTGGGAGAACTGGCCAAGGACCTGGAAATTCGCACACTTCAGTTCCGGATCCTGGCGATTGCCCTTGAAACCATGGAAGAGTTTCGAGATCGTACCGAGAATAAAATTCTCCCCAACCTGTCCGCACTGGCAGAAGTTTTTCCTTCAGTCATGGAACGCATCCAGGCTCATACCGATGGAACCGACACCCTCGCAGAGGTTCTTCGCAGGGAGAGAGCCGAAATCCTGAACCTCCTTATGAATAAACCCCTTCCCCGGGCCGTGGATGCTATCGTGGAGTCATCTCTTCCCGGTCTTCTCCGCTCCATTCCCAGAAGCATCGAGAAAGCGGCGGAAATACTGCGTGACCGGCACACCATCTTTGTGACACGGGAGATCTCCCATTCGGGACCGTCCTCAAAAATTACCGATATTCCCCTTCGATCCCTGGCCACGGAAGAGTTTTATGGTCCATTTATTCAGGATATTCACGAACTCCATAGTGTGACACGGGACCGGATCAGTACCATCCTCAACCACCTTTCTGAAATCGATGATATTGTCTCCTTCACCCTGGAGTCGGCGATTCGACATCTGGAAAGCGGAACGCAGGTTCAGGGAAAAGAAACATCGGGAAAGATTGCGGCGGAGGGACTCAAGCGGGCCTTTGGCCTGGCGCAGGACCAGACCCGGGACATAGCCAGACTTGGAGAAGAGGTGAACACCTCTCTTTCCGACCTTATCCTGAGTGTCATTGACGAGCTGGACAACCTGGGCAGGGAAACCCGGGCGGGTGCCATGCGGATTCGCCTGATTCAGGCCAGGGCCGTTACGTCCCTGGCCAGACGATTCCGCAGAATCGTGGCAGGAGTCCGGGCAAAAACCGCCTCATGGAAGGACCATGCAAATAAAATCACACAGGGCCTTCTAACCGGAGTCCGTCGGTTTCGGACCATAACGGGTCTTCAAAGGAAGGAGGGCGGAATCGGAGAAGAGCTCTCCAGATTTCTGCGGGAGACACAACGCAAACTGGATGCTCTTCCCTTCGTATACCAGAGGGTTTTCCGATTCGAAGCCCTGGAGGATGAACGTTTTTTTGTGGGGAGAGACCATGAACTTACCGTCCTGACCACGCAGATGGAGACCTGGAAGCAGGGAAATTTTTCCTCTACGGCAGTGGTGGGAGAACGGGGGTCAGGGCGTTCGACGCTTCTCAATGTCTTTCTGAATCGTTCCCATCTTTCCGCGAGAGCGCGGGTTCTTCGTCTTACCGGGACCCTGCCTGAACCAGAGGATCTTCTCCAGGTTCTTCATGAGGCATTTCCCGATATTACCTTTGACTCTCTGGACATGCTGGAGAAGGAACTGCTGGGTATGGACCGCATGTACATCGTAGCGGTGGAGGATCTGCAGAATATGTTTTTACGGACCGTGAGCGGGCTCGACACACTCGAACACTTCCTCCTCTTCATGTCCCGAACCCAGGCCCGTGTATTCTGGATCGTTACCTGCACTCTTTACAGCTGGGAATATCTTGACCGTGTTCTCAATATCTCCAGTTATTTTCATAAGGCGCTGGAACTGGATGTTTTTGATCGGGATGAGCTCTCAGCCATCCTCATGAGTCGTCATGGTGTCACTGGATTTCGCATCGTTTGTGACGAACCGGAGGATGTGAAAAAATTCAAGGCCCTGAAGCAGGCTTCAGCAAAGGAAGAGCGACAGTCCATCCTTCTTGCCGGCCTCATTGACCAGCTGTCCGCCCTGGCCGCAGGGAACGTTGGCGTGGCTATCCTTTTCTGGTTACGTGCGATCCGGGAGGTTGCCGACGGAGTCCTTCGCGTCTCCCCGGTCATCGACCTGGACGACTCCTTCCTGATGAATCTACCCGCTGAGGAGATCTTTACCCTTGCCGCCTTCCTCCAGCATGAAACCCTCACATCGGAGAACCATGCCCTCATTTTCCATCAGGGTCGTTCACAGAGCCAGAGCCTCCTTACACGTATGCACAACTTCGGTATCCTCGATTTGACACCCCGTGGATACCGAATTCACCCTTTCCTTTACCGGCCCGTTATCCACATCCTTCGGGCCAGGAACGTACTCCATTGAGCCGCCGACCATGACTCTAAGCTTTCGATGTTCCCATTTCTCCTTCCTGTTCGCAAACCTGGCCGCATCGGTTCTTCACTCCTCATCTACGACCTCTGAAAGCCGATCGATCGCGGATTCACTGAAGAACGCCAAACCCGATATTCCCTGGAGTCTCTCGTTTGCAAAGATTTTCTGGGCCGTAATCATTCTCACCCTGGCCTTTCTTGTTATCCGGTACCTCGCAAAGATTCTGGAATCTCTGGCTGAGCAGTGGCCCCGGTTTCGCCTGACGATCAAGGGGTTTATTCCAATCGTTCGGATCGTGGGATGGACGGCTGTTCTGTACTTTACCCTTGTGGGTATCTTTGCTCCGCCGATCGAAACCCTCGTAGCTCTGACCGCTTCGGCGGGCATTGCCGTGGGCTTCGCCTCCCAGGACATACTCAAGAACATTTTCGGGGGAATTGTTATCCTTTTCGATCACCCCTTCCAGGTGGGCGACAAGATCCAGGTTGGAGACCACTACGGAGAGGTGATCCACATCGGTTTACGCACTGTCAGAATCGTCACACCCGATGACTCCACGGTCTCCATACCCAATGCGGAAATCGTAAACCAATCCGTTTCCAACGCCAATTCCGGTGCCTCTCATTGCCAGGTCGTGGCTTCCTTCTACCTGCCCGCCGATATCGATCTTCCTGCAGTCAAACATGTCCTTCTGAGAACGGCAGCGGTTTCCCGTTACGCATACTTGAGGAAACCCATTGCTATCGTAGTTCGAAACGAGGTCCACCACGGCCGGTCCATCCTGAAACTTTCCCTCAAGGCCTATGTTCTGGATCTCCGGTTCGAGTTTCCCTTTCTTACTGAAATGACGGAAGTCGGGATGAAGGAGCTGATTCAGAAGGGACTCGTCTCTCCCGATCGGCTCGAACCCGTGAATCGGGCATAGCCAGGCTGTACCCCTGTAAAACTCTTTATTCCGGCATTGTTTTCATCCCATCATACGACCATCGTGGTACCATGGTCCCCGGCAGAGAGATCGAGGAACAGAATTGCCCGGCGAAGATGTCCCTGTTCCGGGCCCCGGTCATGGAGGTCACATGCGTAAAACGTATCACCCAATCCGCCCATCCGTAAACCTGACAGAAAGAGCCGGTTCTCCGCAACGGTGCAGGGCATGAGTTCCCGCGGGTTTGAATTATCCGTCCTTGAGGTTTCCACGACCCTGAAGGCGCAGCCCCTGGCATCACCCATCCGTCGATTGTCCGCTTTTTTCATCGATTGTTCCCTGCTCGCGATTCCCACAATGCTGATTACCTTCCTCGTTGCGGCCATTTCCCTTTCCATTTTTCATCCGGACGCCTTCCGTTCCCTGAAAGATATCGTTTCGAAGCAGATGGACCCGGCGGCACGACTTGCAGCTTTATCCTGCCTTGCTCCGATACTGGTCGAGATCGATGCACCCGGAATTCCTGCCTCTGTTAAGGCTGCCATGGAAGCCAAAGATCCTGAAAGAGCGGCAGAGATCCTGTCGCTCTACGACTTCGATATTTCCCTTGCAGTGGGAAGCAACCCGCCACCACTCCTGCCCGGTCACATCAGGATCGACGTCCAGCGTCTGATTCCCAACACGATTCGCGGAATCACGCTCTACGGCCTCTCCGCTCTCTATTTCACCCTCCTGACCATGGGAGGACGACCGGGTACCTTCGGGAAGAGATTACTGGGTCTCAGAGTCGCACGTCTGGATGGAAAACCCTTGAGCCTGTGGGAAAGTTTTGAACGGTTCGGTGGATATCTGGCCAGCGTGGGCACCTTTGGACTCGGCTTCCTTGATCTGTGGCGGGATTCAAATCGGCGCCTGGCACACGACAAAATTTCGAACACCGTAGTGTTAAGGGCAATGCGTCATGTCGTGGAAGATTAGGGTCCCGGAATCGGGGACGCAACTCGAAATCAATCAGGCCCAGGTAACCTCAAAGACACAGGCTCTTTTGGCGCTTCCGGGTCTTGTGGCGCAGGCGGTGTGGTCTACCTGAATCCGTTTCGCCCCCAGTTCCTCCAGTGAACCATAGAGGTAGCCCACGATTGTAGAGCAGTCGACGGGTGTGGCCTTTTCCAGATGGTGGTGATCGACCGAGATGCGATAGTGGCCGTCCATGATGGGTTCGATCTTCAGATCGCGCGCGGCTTCTTCACCGTAACATTTCTGATAGAGAACGCGGAAGGTGCTTCCAATCCAGTGGTCGGGAGTCTTTCCGGCATAGAGAAGCCGAAAGACGGACCTGGCCTGACGGCGGGCGTTGAAACGGCCCGCCTCAAAGGGAATGCATGAATCCCGGGAGGAGGAGGTAAAGAGAGGCGCGTCAGGCCCTTTCAGAACATGGGTCATGGCCTCGAGGAGGACCTTATCCACCCAGTCCGGCAGATAGGAGGTGGCCAGGACGGCCCCTCGAAAGAACCGTTTTTCCAGAAAATCGGCCCTCTCCTTTGTTCCGGCAAGAGTCAGAGATTCTTCGTGAATCCTGTCCAGCATCTTCTTTGGATCCAGACCATTCCCTTCACTGTACTCCTGGATAAACTGAAGACGACCCTTGATGAAGTCACCCAGTTGATGCTCTTCCTGTACCATAGTGCCCCCCGGCATAATTTACATCCTTTGGTCTGGATGCTGTCTTCATCATAGCACAGCCTGTACGCAGCGGTAAGGCTCCGCCCATCTTCCGGCAGTCAAGGTGAATGTGGTAAGGTAACGGGCATGGAGAAACCATCTCGTCCCCTTATATCCGCCCTGGTTACGACCTTTAACGAGGAACAAAATATCGGGGAATGCATCGAATCGATCCTCTGGGCTGATGAAGTCATTGTCGTGGACAGTTTCTCGACGGATCGAACGGTGGAGATTGTAAGGAAATATCCCACGGTCAAGCTCTTCGAGCGACGTTATTACGGAGCGGCATCCCAGAAGAACTGGGCAATGGATCAGACAACCCATCCATGGATTTTCATCATTGATGCCGACGAACGTGTAACGCCTGAACTCCGGGACGAGATCCTCCGTCTCCTGGAACGTGGACCGGATAACGAGGCCTACATTGTCAATCGGCAGGTTTATTTCATGGATAAGCGTCTTCGGTTCTCCGGGTGGCAGCACGACCGGGTCGTCCGCCTCATCAGGCGGGGTGCGGGCCGATATCCCAACAAGCGCGTCCATGCCGACATGAAGACCGAGTGTAAGCCGACGGTCCTGAAGTATTCCCTGATTCACTATATGATCGAATCCTTTGATCAATATCTGCCCAGGATCGTCAACTATGGCTTCTGGGGTGCGGGGCAGGGTTGGAAGACCAGAAAGCGTGCGGGTGTCTTTGAAGTCTTCATCCGTCCTATCTGGCGATTCCTGAGAATGTACGTCTTCCAGGGAGGCTTCCTGGATGGCATGCACGGTCTGGTCTTCTGCATGCTCCAGAGCTTCGGGACCTATCTCAAGTGGGCCATTCTTTGGGAGTTTTACCAGAATGCGAAACGCGGACGCCAGCCGGCCCTTCCGCCCTTTGACGAAGACGATTCAACCTGGGAAGTGAAAGAGTAAATCCCTTATTCCTGACCGAAGATTCATCCTCAGAATTCTTATCGGCATCAATCGGAGATCTCATGGCTTTCGGGCCGGAGGCCGCGGCTTTAATAGATCGGGAAAGAGAACCGGATCGACGGCCCGTTTTTCCGGTCCCAGAACTCCGTTCCACTCCCTGGTATCAAAAAGAAGGTAGAGTTCTTCACCATCAGGCATTATCGTGAGGCCCTTCATCCCCGAATCATTCGTCACGAGGAGCAGATATCGTGAATCCTTCGACCAGGCAAGCTGGCACTCTCCGTCGTAGCGCAGGGGATAGAGAAGAACCCAGATCTGGTCCAGAAACCGGGTTCCCTCGGAGAGGAGAACCATACGGGAGATCTTTTTCGACACATGGGCTGTGAATCTTCCATCGGGTGAAGGCTGAGAGACCTGATCATCGGGCATGGAGAAATATCCATCGGTGTTCATGCGCAGTTTCTGGGTATTGGGATGGAGCGTAAAGTTAAGAATGCGATCCTGCCGCTCAAGATTGCTGAGTCGAAAGTTCAGGAATCCAGTTTCGCCGATCCGGACTTCACTGTCTTTTGTATTGTCCGGAGCAGTGCGAACGGGCAGTGCATGAAGGTCTCCCTGCGCGGAAAGATGGGACACCTTCCACTCGATGGGTCGAAAGCGGCCGGAGGGTGGAAAGACCCCGGATACCCGGTCAAAGAAAAAGACAACAAAATTTCCATCCTCCCACTTCTCCAGCTCTTTTCCATTCCTTCTATGAGCAGTCTGATCACTCAGAACCAGGAATCCACGGCCATCATTTTTCCATCGAACGCTAAAGCGTGCCTCGGGGTCGCTATCGGTCGGCGGCGTAAAGGTGCGGATCAGAATTTCCCGGGTACCCATCACCATGGAGTATTCAACCTGGAGTATTGGGGCTGATTTTCCGCCAGGAAAAGAGGCCTCTGTGTCCAGAAAGTAGAGACGAACCACCCTTGTACCATCGGGGGAGAGAAAACGGGGGGTGTCTTCATCAGCGGGAAAGAGGTTTTCCGAACGCACAAAAGAGGCAATCGTGAAGGCCAGTGCGATCCACAGAATCGATTTCATTGTTTCCCCTCGAACCGGCGTTCATGGTTCAGGAGCCATTCCTTTCTCCACAGACCTCCCCCATACCCGGTGAGGGAGCCGTTCGCTCCCACAACACGATGGCAGGGCACAATGATGGAGATCGGATTTCGATGGGAGGCCTGACCGACAGCCCGCATGGCCTTTGGACGGCCGATCCTTTGTGCAAGCTCACCATAGGAACGGACCGAACCGTAGGGAATCGAAACCATGTCCTCCCACACGGCCTTTTGAAAGAGAGTACCCTCAATCTGGAGGGGCAGGTCAAAGACCGTGAGCGTACCTCGAAAGTAGGCCCGGAGCTGAGACGAAGCTTCGGCCAGAGCCCCTGTCATTTTCTGATTCGTCTTTTCCGGCTCTTCGTTGGTAAAATCCAGGTACAGGATGGCGTCCGGGCTCCCCGCAAGGCGGAGAAACCCGATGGGGGTTTCCAGGTGCACGGTTATCAGGGTATTTCGATCCATGTCTGATTCTCTCTTTCCGACAGTCTGTTTCGCCTTTCCTTTCCCGGAGGAAAGCCGAAGTTTCTAACGAAAGCGGACCTGAATCCGCTCGCCGACTCAAAGCCGCAGGAATAGCCCACATCAAGGATGTCCGCGCCCTTTTGGAGAAGGGTCCGGGCCCGATTCAACCGGAGACGGCGATGGTAGGATGCGGGACTGGTTTCCAGGTAGGCACGAAAATACCGTCGAATCGTGGTTGCGTCCACACCAGTCCGGGCGCTCAGTTCGTTTTCATCAATTCGACGAGTCAGATCATGGTTCAGAACTTCGAGGACTGCGTGAAACCAATCCGGTTCCGTTCGCGGGTAGAATTCCGATCGACACCGCTTGCATCCCCGCAATCCTGCCGTGACAGCTTCTTCCCTTGAGCGATAGAAGATGACATTTTCCAACCGGGGCTGCCGGGCCCGGCAGGAAGGAAGGCAATAGATCCCGGTGGAGTGTACACCAACCCAGAAATGTCCGTCGAAATCAGCATCATTATCACGCATGGCCTGAATCATCCGGGCCGGGGTCAGATGGCTCATATCCTAACTATACCACCCGTACGATGGATGTCCACCGAAAAACGGGTCAGGAATTTTTTTTCTTTGTCAGGATAGCTTTTGCGGATGAAACAATGTTATCGATCGTGAAACCGAACTTCTTCTGAAGAGCGGCGTGGGGAGCCGATGCACCGAAGGTTGCCATCCCAATGCTGATACCCCGGGGACCCACATACTTGGGCCATCCCAGTGTCGATGCCTGCTCAACAGAGATGCGCGCCGTAATATCCGGCGGTAATACAGTATCTTTATATTCCTGATCCTGGTCTTCAAATACCTCCCAGGACGGCATGCTCACGACCCGGCTTTGTATTCCCTCCTCTTTCAACGCTTCGAAGGCCTTCAGGCAGAGGATCACCTCGCTTCCTGTGGCCAGGAGCAGAAGATCCGGCGGTCCTTCCTCCGGGTCCGCAAGAATATAGGCTCCACGGTGAAGTCCGGAGGCAGACCGGTATGCTGTGCGGTCTATGGTGGGCACGGCCTGGCGGGAAAGGACCAGGGCCACGGGGGTATTTTTAAGCTGAAGGATAAATTTCCAGGCCTCCACGACTTCGTTGGCGTCGGCGGGTCGAAGGGTGATCAGACCCGGAATGGCCCTCAGAGAAGCCAGATGTTCTACGGGCTGGTGGGTGGGACCATCTTCCCCTATGCTGATGGAGTCATGGGTAAAGATATGAATGACGTGAAGCTCCATCATGGCGCTGAGGCGAATGGCGGGCCTGGCGTAATCGGAAAAGATTAGAAATCCTGAGCCGTAGGGCCTCAGGCAGCAGTGCCCGAGCCCATTCAGAATCGAGGCCATGGCGTGTTCCCGTACACCAAAATGGATATTTCTTCCCGCGTAGTTTGCGCTTGAGAAGTCTCCTGCACCCTCGAAGGTGAGGAGTGTCTTGGTGGAAGGCCCAAGGTCAGCGGATCCTCCAATGATCCAGGGTACCTGCCGGGCCAGCGCGTTCAGGACCTTTCCCGACGCCGCCCGCCCTGCAAGGCCTTTCTCGTCGGGAGGGAAGGTGGGTAATCCGTGCTCCCAGCCCTCCGGGAGGCTGTGGTTTTTCATTGTCTTTAAATGGGCGAAGAGCTCAGGATAGGTCAATTCATAATCCTGCCATGCCTTCTGCCAGGCTCCGTACAGGTCCCGACCCCGGGCACCGGCTGTGGCCCGAAGATGTTCTCGAATACCATCGGGAATATAAAACGAGGCTTCTTCCAGCCATCCGTAGTTCTTTTTGGTTCTTCGGATCTCCTCGCCACCCAGAGGCTCACCATGCGCCGCCGGCGTATCCTGTTTCGTGGGTGAGCCATAGGCAATATGGCTGTCCACAATGATCAGAGTCGGCCGATCCATGGTATTGCGGAAATTCGTAAAGGCTCGCCTCAGCTTATCCAGATCGTTGGCATCTCCGACCCGTGTCACGTTCCAGCCATACGCCATGAACCGGGCCGCGACATCTTCGGAAAATGTAAGGTCCGTGGATCCTTCAATCGTAATTCGGTTGTTGTCATACACCCAGCAAAGATTCGAAAGCTTGCAATGGCCGGCCAGGGAGGCCGCTTCCGAAGAGACACCCTCCATGAGGCATCCATCCCCGCAGAGGGCAAAGACATCATAGGAAAACAGTTCATGTCCCGGTCGATTGAATGAGGCTGCCATCCATTTCGACGCCATGGCCATCCCCACACTGACCGCGACACCCTGGCCCAGAGGTCCTGTGGTGGTTTCAACTCCGGATGTCAGGCGAAATTCCGGATGGCCGGCACAGACGCTTCCGAGCTGCCTGAAATTTCGAATATCTTCCATGGTTACGGCTTCTCGATCGGTGGGCTGTCCCCGTTCATCGAGACGACGAACACCAAAGAGGTGCAGAATGGAATAGAGGAGCATGGAAGCATGGCCGATGGAGAGAACAAAACGATCCCGGTTCGCCCACAGGGGGTCGTCCGGATGGTAGCGAAGAAAATCCTTCCACAAACAGTAGGCAACCGGTGCCATGGCCATCGCAGTTCCGGGGTGGCCCGAATTGGCCTGCTGAACTGCGTCCATGGTCAGGGTTCGGATCGTGTTGATGCCGAGAAGATCGAAGTCATCGCTCTTCCGATCCTTCAAGGTCGGGGAAGATGGAGCGGAAGGCAGCTCAGGCCGGTCTTTTTCATCCAATGGCACCTGAAAATCTTACCATATCGCACTCCCGCTTTCGACCCGTTCCGGACGGAAACGGCAGGATTCGGCTGGTATACTGGTTCCATGGGCTGTTTCCGATTCCTCTCTTCTCTATGGCCGTCCGGAAAACGAGTGATCCTCTTTTTCCCACTTGTCCTGATCATAACCGCATGTTTTGAACCTCCCGTACAGGAACGCCTCGACCTCATATTCCTTCCCGATCACCTCATCACGCTTCGTGTCACCTCTCGAATCGAAGAACCGGCCGGTACGGCTGATAATGAGACCCTCACGCGACGGCTCCAGGAGTCCAGGAAAGAAATTCTGGAGGGATGGGATTTGTGGACCCGCCGCTTTGAACGGATGGCTGCCCTGAGGGAAAGAACCGTCTTTGAACGGACCGGAGGAAAGCTTATCAGGTACGAGCATGAAGTGGTCATATCCGGTCCGGAAAGCCTTCGGGGTTTTTTTGATTACACCGATCTTCGAACCTATTACTCGGAACGGGAGGGAAATGCTGAATTTTCCATCGTTGCCGCCGACTCCACCCGGGCAACCCGTGAACAGCGGAAACGAGTCGACGACGTGCTCGATCCCTGGTGTGTATCGATTGTCGATTATCTCGACCGACTTCGTACGCTCTATCGCTATGTAGAGTCCAATCCAGAACGGGCACGGACCTGCATGGGACATCTTCTGAACGATATCCTTTCAGCAGAGACACGAAGCGGGCTGGATGATTTAACTGAAGTCGAGCAGGAGATGGTCCAACCCGTCGAGGACGCTATGGCCGATGTGTACCGGGTTCTCCTGGTGAACCAGGGCGAAGCCTTTACCCTGAATGAACTTTCCGACCGGGTCTTCAATCCCTTTCCCGCAGAGTTTCATGTCTCCGTACCCGGGAAAATTCTGGAAACCGAAGGATTCACCCTTGACCCGGATGGAACCCTTACCACACCGGGCCTTTCCATCTGGAACAGCTACCGCATACTCCAGGATGAACTGGCCCATCCCGATCCCCTCTCTATTCTGATTGAAACGCATCTCTCCCGGACCCGGTCGTCTTTCGATCTGGATCCTGTGATTGCAGAGCCGCGATCTGTTCACCCTCCTGCCACAGCGCCTGATCTCAGGACAAAGATTGACGTTGCACTGACTCCCGCACCCCTCTATCGCGTGAAATGGAAGATCCCGGCTCAGGAAGCAGGAAGGGACGAAGAGGCGGGTTCTCAAAGATGAGGAGAAAAGATTCCAGAGAGCAGGACTCTCGGAACCCGTCCTATCCGGATAGCTTTGTTCGGGGAGTCAACCTCTACCATCGCGCCGATTACTGGTGTTCCCATGAAGCCTTCGAGGAACTCTGGCTGGGGAGTGCCGAACCGGAGCGCACGTTTTCCAAGGCTATGGTCCAGCTGAACGCCGCTCTTTTCCATGCGGGAAGAAAAAAGTGGAATTCCGTCATCAGGCTTCTCACCCGGGTCTCCGCCTATCTCGAATCGATGCCGCAGGATGTCCTCGGGATTTCGACAGCGGAGCTCAAGGTCTCCGTGGACAAACTCAAAGAAGGCGCCATCGAAGCCCGGGCCGGGAAAAGGGCCTTTCCGTGGCAGAGGAAACCGGTTCTCCATCCGCCGGGAATTGTTCTCCATGGACGCCGCCGCCTGCGACCCATGGACGGTCCGAAGAGCACCGCACCCCGCTGGAGGCACGGATCTCCTTCATCCTCTCTCCCGCATCACGGCAAAACTCCCTTCAAATAGCGGATTTCCCGTGAGTTTGGAATCGGGTTTGTTCAGAAGGACCGCATCACGGGAAGAGTGCCCGGCACTCATATACTTCGTGGACGCGGTCCTTCCCGAAGGCCACCGTGGTTTCGATATACCGGCGGAGCTCATCCCGGTGCCTGGATAAGGGAGGATCGTCCTCCAGGACGTCCATCACGGAGTGGCCAAAACGGCTCAGGGCTTCCACCACTTCCTCTGCGGGAACTTCTTCCGCAAACCTCTTTTCCGCCATATCGGCACAATGATCCATGAAGACCGAGCGCCGATCGGAGACGATAGAATTCATCAGGGAGTGAAGCAGCATCTTTCCCTCCCAGATCATCGTATCGGGATTCATGGACCGATAGTGGCTCAGGATGATATTTCCATGGCCCTGAAGAACATCCGCGGCAATTCGGGTCAGGATCTTTGTCTCCAGTGTTCGAAGCCGGTGGTGGATCTTAAGGTTCACGGCAGAGCGATCTTTGTGCAGAAATGCGTAGTTCCTCTGTGTCCACTCCAGGGGATCGGACCTCATGTTTTCCACGATGAAGGGAATTCTCCGCAATACCTGCAGACGCGGAGAGGGTTCCCATCCCAGGAGATGGCGGGTGCGGGAGGCATTGATCCAGAGCTGGCGGTCGATGTGACCGGCCATCCAGGGACATTCAAAGGGAAGGCGATGGAACGCACGATAGAGGTGATATCGGAGAGAGATACCCAGTCTGCATAACGGAATCGGCATATGACGAGGCGGAACCACCTGCCCGTAGTAGGCACGGGTCGAAGATTCATAGAGTTCCCTGTGCGTTACCGCTCCATCCCACGATGGAATCAGAACCGAACCGGGAGGGATGATCTCCCGCTTCTGCAACAGGAGGCGAATAAACCGTACCAGATCTCTCATATGCAGGAAGGGTATGGCCGATTCTCCCCGTCCGGCCATGATTCTCGAAGCCCACCGTCCGGAAAGCCATGTCGTCATAAAGTGATAGAGCGGCGGATAATCGCACCAGTCGGAGAAGATGGCGGGAAACCGGATAATCATCGAATCAAAATGATCCCTGTACTCCGGCAGCATCCGCTCTCCCATCGCCTTGGTGCGGGCGTAGATATGCTTTCCATCGGGAGGAGAGGATTCATCCAGAGACTGGTCGGCTTCCGGATAGTCACAGGCCGCCAGGGAGGAAATGAAGATAAATCGCCGCACTCCGATCTGCTTTGCCGCGTTCAGGACATTCCGTGTACCGGTCACATTGGTGGACTGGTAGGCCGGATTCTCATCCTGTTTGAAATCATAATAGGCCGCCATGTGGAGAACCGTGTCGATGGTTCCCCCTTCCGCAGCCTCGCGAAATGCGTTAACCAGGGGTTCTTCATCGGAAATGTCGGCCTGGAAATATTTAATTTCCCTGGAAATGGGTACATCGATCTGTGAGGGGTGACGTCTGCCGAAGGCCGAAATGTCCCAGTCCTGCCTGAGTGCATCGACGATATGCCTCCCCGCGAATCCCGTTGCACCGGTGATGAGGAGACGGCCCTCGATGCTCACGGTAGCACCGCCTGAATGCCTGATTTCCTGTGTCCCCGTTTCCATCTCAATCGTGGAGTCATGTTCCATGCCTCCTTTTTTCCTCGTCTCTCCCGCGCTTTCCTCTCCCATTATACTCCCGATGGTAGAATGGGGCAGGGAGGAACGCATGGGACACATGACCACACGGGACGGATACCGGTCCCTCGTCGATCGAATCAATCGATTTCCACAGGGAGCCCCACCTTCTGACACACTTTACGCAATTCTGAAGCTCCTTTTTTCCGAAGAAGAAGCTTCCCGGGTCGCCCACCTGCCCATTCGTCCCTTCACTTCAAAACAGGCGGCACGAATCTGGAACATGAAGATCACGGACGCCGAAAAGATTCTTGATGCCCTCGCGGGACGGGGGATTCTTCTGGATGTGGAACTCAGGGGACAATCTCATTACGTCCTCCCCCCTCCGATGGCCGGTTTTTTCGAATTCTCTCTCATGCGCCTTCGAGCCGATATCGATCAGAAGAATTTGTCCGAGCTACTCTTCCAGTATCTCAATGTCGAGGAGGATTTCATCCGGACTCTCTTCACAACCGGAGACACCCAGCTGGGACGCGTGATGGTCCACGAAGAATCCCTTTCTCCGGACCTTTCCTTTCATGTGATGGACTACGAGCGGGCCAGTGATGTTGTTCGGCACTCCTCAACCATGGCAGTCGGTATCTGTTACTGCCGCCACAAGATGCTCCATCTTGATCGGGCGTGCAAGGCACCGCTCAATATCTGCATGACCTTCGGTTCCGTCGCACGATCCCTGATCAAACACGGCATCACCCGGGAAGTCGATCACTCGGAAGGGATAGACCTTCTTCAGGAGGCGCGGGATCGGAAACTGGTCCATTTCGCCGAAAACGTCAGAGAAAATGTAAGCTTTATCTGCAACTGCTGCGGCTGCTGCTGTGAGGCCATGATCGCCGCTCGGCGCTTTGCCCACCTTCACCCCGTACACACCACAAACTATCTGCCGTCCGTGCGGAGTGATCTCTGTACCGGATGTGGAAAGTGCGCGGATGCCTGCCCCGTGGAGGCGATGACGATGGTATCCGCCAACGATCCCCGAAAGACACGACGCAAAGTTGCAAAGCTGGATGAGAACATTTGTCTCGGATGCGGAGTTTGCGTCACCGAATGTTCCGAAAGGGCGCTTCAATTGAAGACACGGGACGAACAGGTCATCACTCCGGTGAATTCAGCTCACAGGGTCGTCGCCATGGCTATTGAGCGGGGCAAACTCCAGAACCTCATCTTCGACAACGGTGCCATGTCCAGCCACAGAGCCATGGCTGCCATCCTGGGGGTGATCCTGAAGATGCCTCCCGTCAAACAGGTCATGGCCTCAAAGCAGGTGAAATCCCGTTACCTGGATCGACTCCTGTCCAGGGGTTCTATCGCCTGATTGTTACGGATCAGAGAAAAAGAATGAATTAGTTCTTGGGCCAGGTCCGGGAGGTACGTTCCACTTCGCGCAGAACACGGAAAATATTACCTCCAAGGATCTTTGCAACGTCTTCCGGGCTGTACCCGCGGTCCAGAAGAGCTTCCGTAATTTTGGGATACCCGGTCACATCTTCCAGACCGATGGGGAAGGAGCCGGCACCGTCATAATCCGAACCCAGGCCAACGTGATCAATGCCTGCGACATGAACGATGTGGTCAATGTGATCGATCAGCCGATCCAGGCCGGGCCGGTCGGGCCCCTTCTCCTTCCACAACTGACCGATCGCCTGCCAGTAGGCCCCCTTATCGTCCGCGTAAGTCTTTTTCAGCTCTTCATACACGGGTTCCATGGAGGTTCGAAATTCCTTTGCCTTTTTCGCATAGTCACTATCGATGTACTCGGCATAGAAGTTCACCTGTACGGTGCCTCCTGCTTCCGCGATGGCACGCAGGAGGTCATCGGGTAAGTTCCGGGGCGTATCACAAACGGCCCGTGCGCCGGAGTGCGACGCCATGACCGGTGCCCTGGAGACATGGAGGACATCCCGGACGGCATCGTCGGACAGGTGGGACACGTCGACGACCATGCCCAGACGGTTCATTTCCGTGACTACCTCTTTTCCAAAGGGACTCAGCCCTCCCCATTTCGGCGGGCTGTCCGTCGAGGAATCACAGATCGAATTGTGCTTTACATGGGTAAGGGTGATCGCTCGAACTCCGAGACGATAATACGTACGAAGCATGGAAAGCTTCCCCTCGATCGGTCCCCCGTTTTCCATGCTGATCAGGATTGCCCTGCGTCCTTCCCTGTGAAGTCGAAGAATATCGCTTGAATTTCGCGCAATTTCAGCTCTCTCCCCGTACCGTCCAACCTGGTTGCAGATTTCATCCAGCAGGGTAAAGGCCCGTTCGGAAGGATGGTCCATGTCCTGATCGTTGGGAACAAAAACGGCAAAGAAAACAGCATCGAGACCTCCTTCCACCATGCGGAGGAGATCAAGGTCCGCCCGGGGTTCCCGGGTCCCGATATCGACGTGTCCGTAATACATGGCCAGGGGAGAGTCGACATGGGTATCAAAGACGAGGGCCTTCTCGTGGATGGCCTGCGGTGAGGCGGGTTCCTTCGCCGCCCCATATCCTGAAAGGGTTGCAATCTGCAATACAACGAATGCGAATACCGCGATCCGTTTCATATCAGGGATTTACCGGGCAACGAAACACAGGGTACGCGCCATGCTACTCAGCGGCCGGCGACGGGGTCAACGAATTCTTTCTGGTTTGTGTAACAGCTGGGTGTGTAGGCGGCCCCATCCGTCGTATGGGGAAATCCCCCCCACAGAAGAATCCTGGAACCGGTCCATACGCACCTGGCCCAGTATCGTGCGGTGGGCATTCCGTTCATAGACGTAGGTGTCCACGTATCGAGACCGGGACGATAAAGTCCGCCCGTGTCCAGAAAGTCATCGTCCGGATTGTCCGAAGCATCGACCCACCCCCAGCCACCCCACACGAAGAGTTCACGCCCCGTGTAACAGGCAGTGTGGACGTCACGGGCCGTGGGTGCACCTTCGGTGGAAATTTCTGACCATGTGTCCGTTCTCAGGTCGTAGAGAGCACCGGTCTGGGAGAAGGTGCCATCCCATCCTCCCCAGATAAGAACTCCGTTCCCGGTCAGAAAGGCTCCGATGGATGTTCGGGGAGAAGGCGTATTGTCTACCGAAATGGCGGACCAGGAATTATTCGCAGGATCATATCGTCCGCCCGTGTACTGGTAAAGACCTTCCCCATAGCCGCCCCAGACCACCATTTCGGTACCCGTCCACACGGCCATGTCTCCATTTCGTCCGGGAGGCGCCGTTGTATCCAGAACGGACGACCAGGTATCCTCAACAGGATCGTAGATGCCGCCCGTCTCAAAGTAATCGGCACCATTCCAGCCGCCCCATACAATCATCTTCGTTCCGGTCCATACCGCGAAGAAGGCCGCCCGTGCATCCGGAGCGTCTTCCACACTGGTGAAGGTCCAGGTATCGGAAACCGGGTCATAGAGTCCGCCAGACTGTTTAAAGGTGCTTTCAATGTTGGACGCATATCCCCGGCCGCCCCAGACCAGCATTCGGCTCCCGGTCCAGAAGGCCCGGTGATAGTATCGCGCGGTGGGGACGTTTTCCTCTGAAGTGGGGGACCATGCGTCGAGCGCCGGATTGTATCGGCCGCCTGAATATTCGTAGCGATAGGTCATCCCACCCCACACGATCATTTCCGCTCCCGTCCAAACGATGGTATGGCGGTCCCTGCCTTCAGGGGCTCCATCAATGGACATCGCATGCCACTGATCCGGTTCGCAATCATAGGATTCAAAGATCGAGGGCGGAACCTGGGAGACAATCCTGGAAGCTTTTTCCGGGAGGTCCCTCAGAAGATCCCCGGGCTTCATGGCCTGAATCTGACGATCAAGCCAGGGCCGGGGATGGATTTTGGACACCTGTATCGTCTCCATTTCCGCAGAAGATGTACCCCGTCGAAGAACACGGCGTAGCATAAAAGAGTCCCGATACTCCGAGGCCGACCATACGCGGTCATCTCCGGGCAGCCCGGAAAAAAAGCTGTAAAAGGCTGTTGGAGGCAGGGTGATGGCATCGGAGTCCGTGTCATAGGGAAGAACCTCGGGCTCGACAAGGACGACATTGTCCCTGAAGTATTCAACACCATAGAGCTTCGCAAGAAACTCGGGGTCGACACTGTCCGCTCGAGCCATGAGCGTATGGAGCAGATGCCTCCTGGCAGCATGAATTTCAGCATCCGCTGAAAAGTGACGAAGAAAACGCCTTTCGGCGACGAGAGGACGGAGGACAATTTCCCGTATCAGGATCGGATTGTATTCCAGTGCTCGATAAAGATCATTCAGCATGGCCGGGTCGTTGGTATCCCGGAGCACGCGATCCCATTCCGCATCCAGGTCGGCCTGGGTGACGGGATCATTCCAGCGATCCTTCAGGATCCTGCACTCGGCAAGAGAGTAGATTACCCTGGTGCGAATCATATTCAGCACGTCGTGGTTCAGAACCCACGGACCATGATCAATTCGGTGGTCCTGGTAAACCTTTTCAACAGCCGCCCTGAGAGCAACACGACCTTCAAGGTTAAGGTCCACGGAAGCTGGATCGGCTGTAACGGCTCCTGCCGCGAAGAGAAGGGCGGCACCGAGCCGGAGAAATCTGCGTTGCATACAAAACCTCCTCAGGTACGAAACCTAATGATAACACAGGAACGGCTGACGTTCCCCTCTTTTACGTCCCAAAGAACACAGATGTTGTCAGGATTTCCGGCCTCTGCGGGTATCCTCGAACTGATACAATGGCTCCATGGCGATCCTTCGGCGGAAACTCTACATGATCCAGAGACAACTTCATGACTGAGCTGCACTCTTCCGGGTTCCATTGGCTGGTTCAGACCACACTCATTCTGGTTTTTGTTTTTGGAGCCGTTTTGATTCTCATTTCCCTCATGGAGTCATGGTTTATCTACTTCCCGGACCGCTCCACAACCGACCTGGACCGGAATTTCGATATCCTTTCAAGGTCATCCACGGTCTCTTCGGTGGAAAATGTCACCTTTGAAACAGCCGACAGCCTTCTTCTTCACGGCTGGTATTGCAGTGCACGGGGAGAAAAGGGGAACCGGCCCGTCGTTCTCTTTTTCCACGGGAACGCGGGAAATCTGCCCCACCGTTTGGAAATCCTCTCCACTCTCCTCCGCCTGCCTGCCGATGTATTCATTTATGATTACAGGGGATACGGCCGGAGCCAGGGTAAACCTTCTGAAAAGGGTCTCTACCGGGACGGTGCGGCCGCCTTTGACGACCTGACACAGAGACGCTCCATCCCTGCGAACCGCATTCTTCTCTATGGCGAATCGCTTGGCGGCGCGGTAGCCGCCCAGGTCGCCGTGGAGAAAAATCCCGGGGGCCTGATCCTTCAGTCCACCTTCACGTCCATCCGGGACATGGCGGCCGCAGCCATGCCCTGGGTTCCCCCATTCCTGATCCGTACCCGGATGGATACGGTTCGAAAAATTCCGTTCGTACGGTGCCCCATCTTGGTGATCCACGGTACGAAGGATGATATTGTCCCCGAGTCGATGGGGAAAGCGCTCTGGAAAGCCGCAGGAGAAAAGGCAACGTTTCTGGAAATTTCCGGAGCAGGCCACAACGATATCGATACAATTGGTTCGGACCAGATCCTGTCCGGCGTCCGCGAGTTTATCGATTCATTGAACTGAGCGGCCTTACGCCGGAACGGTTTCAGTCTTGAGGATCTTCTTCCTCTGCCCACTCTGCATCTTCGACAGGATAAAACGATTCCAGGATTTCCCTTGCCCGTGCTTCATCCCTCTCATGAACGAAGAGAGGAATCTTCAAGGGAGCCGGGTACGTCCCCACCGCTCCGATAATTGCAGGGTCCAGTTCCTTGGTAAAGGCCACAATCCCTTCTTCCTCCAGCGCTGCCATGACCTGCTGAAGGAGAAAGGGATCTTCGAATTTCTCCAGGATCGTAACTTTCCCATATGGATCGACGGATCGAGGAACGTCCGATACGGTGGAAGGTGGAAGATCGTGAGAGGGTGAAGGAGCCTTCAACCCCCGCAATGCCGCTTCGGCCCGGATCAGATCGTACGCTTCCGGACGGAATTCTTCGGATCCCCTGGACAGGTAATCGAGGAGAACCTCATCCGACAGTCTGGAAAACTGCCGCTTCAGCCGGTTGTACTCTTCCGGCTCCACGATCTACTTGAGAACATCGAAGTCGATGTCTCCCAGAAAGTCCTTGATCGTCTCCATGGGGACCCCGGACGATCCGTTAATTTCAACCAGGTATCGGTCGTCAAAGATATAGGTCAGTTCCCCATCCTGATCCGCTTTCTGCCACTTTTCGTATCCCTTGTGCCCCTTGAACTCGAAGACCTTTTCGTACCCGTTTGAATCTTCATGCCTGACATTCATGGCCATAAACATGCGCGCTCCGGCCAGCAGGGCACTCATGGTTCCGGAATCGGAGATTTTGACAAAGACGGAGGTGTCCCCCTTCTCATATGTGGCTTCCACGTGAGAAGACTCAACGGAGCCCATGGCATCACGGGAATAGAAGGGTTCTCCCCGGCTCCAGCCGCCGACATCTGGAAGAGCCTTCATGAGCGTGGCTTCATCGGCGACGACGATCTCTCCGCCCTGCTGTTTTTCAGACGCTTCCTTCATACCTTTGGCAAATTCCTGCATCGCTTCAAAGGGATTGGCTTCCTCAGTCTTTTTCGTGTCACTCTTTTCCGCGGTGTCGGATTTTTCTTCCTTCTGGCTGGAGGCCCTCTGATCGGACCCGCCGATAAACTTCTGAATGACCTTCTTGAAACAGGCCGTAGAGCCCATGGCCAGAATGACACACAGGGAAAGCATGAGAATCTTTTTCATAGAAACCTCCTGACCCCGTGATTATACTCTGAATCGGGCATTGCTGAAGAGAAGGAAGGATAGAGGAATCCGGATAGAAAAAGAGAAAAAGCTGCAATTTCTTCTTAACCTGGAACCGGATGAACAGGATCAGGGTGTCGCAGCTTCTCCGACGGACTCCTTCTTCCTGTCCATTCTGTCCGTGACGGTTCGAAAGACCAGCAGGGCGATAAATGCAAGCATCCCTACACCGAAAAAGGCATACCAGATGTAGTGAGCATGGGCGTAGGCCGCAGGCATGGTACCCTTTCCCGCGAGGGCTGTCTGGTACAGAGCCTGCACGTCCGGGGAGAGAGTGGTGGGTTCGGGGCAAAAGGCATCCAGCAGGTATCCGGACAGAACAAAACCAATAAACCAGGCGAAGAAGGTATTGAGGTGGGCATAGCCCAGGTATAACCCTTCCTGGCCCTTTGGAGCCTGACGCGAGGCGAATTCATAGTAACGTGGGCTTAAGAAGCATTCGGCGAGGCCCTGGGAAGCGATCCCGATTACCATCATGACAGTGATCGGATGGACGGACCAGCCTGCCACGTTCACATTCCCCGACAAGAGGGAGGATAGAGACATGGTCAGTGCCGAGAAGGGAATGATGGCCATGGCAATCCCGATGGAGGTTACCGGCCGGAGCTTTCGAACCAGGTGAGTGATAGGGACGACAAGGCTGACGACCACCAGGGGATTGACGTTGGCATACCATTCCGGGCTTGCCGCCTCACCCACCATGCGGAGAACGTATTTGGGCATGGAGGCGTAAAGTTGTCCCTGGATCATCCAGAACCCGGCAGTGATCAGGATAAGGGAAAGAAAGCGAAAATTGGTCAGGGCTTCCCACATGCCCCGCAGCGTTTCCCCGATTGATCTGGGGCGTTCGTCATGGTCAGCTTTTTTCGGCCAGTAGAAGAAGGCAACAACCAGAAGGGCAAGGAAACAGGCTCCTGCGGAGTAGAGGGGAATGTACTCGAGGCCCAGAGAGACCCGGACCGGTTTTGCAATCGTCTTCCCCGTGAAGGATCCGATATTCACAACCATGTAAAAGAGGCTGTACGCCCGGGCTCGGTTGACCGTGTCGGACGACTTGGCGACGGTCCCTGTAATCAGGGGCTTAATGAATGCGCCCCCCACGGAAACCAGAAAGAGAGAAACGATGACGAGGAGCTTGGTGGGAAAGAAACCCAGGCCTGCATAGCCCAGTCCCAGGAGTGCAAAGGCCAGCATCAGCGCCGCCCTGAACCCGATTCGATCGGAGATGGCACCGACGATCATGGGAAAAAAGTAGATCAGGGCGGAGTACCCGGCCCCGATCCATCCCGCCTCGATATCGGTGAACCCTACGACTCGGCTCAGGTAAAGGGCCAGGGAGATGTACATACCGTAAAAGGCCGCACGTTCGAGGAGTTCAACGGAATTGGCCGTCCAGAAGATGGCGGGGAATCGCCAGGTTGTGGCGGAATGGGTCATCGGTTCTCCTTCGTGAAACAATCATCTCCATGCTGTATGGAGTTGTTCCATTCTACACTATCGAATCAATCCCGCTCTCCCCGGATGGTATGATGGTGCAATGTACGTAAGGTTTGTCCTGGTCCGCCCCCTCTACGCCATCAACATCGGCATGGCAGCCCGTACCCTGAAGAACTTCGGCTTCGACGACATGGCCTTTGTCGAGCCGGAGAGCAGTCCCTGCCACCCCCAGGCGTTCCAGTACTCCATGACGGCAAAGAGCATCCTGGAGGAAGCACCGGTTTATTCTTCCATTGAGGAAGCCACTGCTGGCTTCGACATCACGGTCGCAACGACCCACACCGGAGGAAAGGCCCGACCCCTTCTCATCCCATTGCCCGACCTGGCGGAACACCTGGCCGGCCGGCCCCGGGTTGCCGTTCTCTTCGGTTCGGAGGGAGGCGGACTGCGGCCGGAGGAGCTTCACAGTGTGGACCTTGCCACCACGATTCCCACCGTGGAGGGAAAGGCCGGGTCCCTGAACCTGGCGCAATCGGTGGCCGTGGTCGCCTACGAATTGTCCCGGAAAGAGGAGACCCGCTCACCCGACACGGCCCAGCTGGCGGCGCTGGAAGACTTCCTGGAAAAGGCTCTCTATCAGCGTAAATTCTTTTCAGCAGAAGATCACCTGCCGGGCCCGACCCACCTTAGGCGGATGCTCCGCCGCATGGCTCCGGACAACCGGGAGGGCGCCTTTCTCTTTGCCCTCTTCAAGTTTCTCCTGGATGAACCCCGCTGAGGTTTCCTGCCCCTTATCCCGGTTCGGAAAAACGTTCACCGACATCCCGATAGATTTCCACAAGCTGATGTAAGCTCTTCACTCCTACCCACTCCCCTTCCCGGTGAAAATTCCCTCCCCTGGGACAGACGTTGAGAATGGGAAGACCGGGGCGGTTCCGATGGATGACATTTTCATCCGCCACCGAGTATCCCATTGTGTACGCGCGAAATCCCGCCACCCGCTGAACCGAGTCCCGCACCAGAGACGTAAAGGGGTGATCCTCCGAGGTTGCAAAGGCCGGGCCTCCGGGCGTGGGACGGGAAGCAAAGACCACGCTGACAGGCAGGAGACTTCCATCCCTCCGGGGAATCTGCAGGCTTCCATCTTTTACCATCTCATCCATCAGGTTATCGAAGACAGCCTTTACATCCCGGTCCGTCATCGACGGCGTGTATGAGCAGCTGACGCGGACCGTTCCGTACACGGGAATGGAGAGAGTTCCGTCTCCCGCCTCGATCCGGCTGACGTAAAAGGACCCCTCAATCGAACGAGCCGCACGGACGTCGGGAACTGCAGAAACTGAAAAGGTAAAGGTATCCCGGAAGTTGTCCCAGAGAGCTTCGATTCGTTCTACGATCCGTGCCGCATTGCGCGCCGCGCTGATGAGGAGTCCATGGCCGGCTTCCGCACCGTGCCCGCCGGTCCCCGGAACGGAAATTTCCAGCTCACACCGGCCCAGGCGCCCGAGGGAGATCGCCGAGGGGCCCAGGCCGGCATTGGGTCCGTCATCGATCTCCGGCACCAGGCAGGCATGAACATCGTCCAGGAATGAGCTTTCCACCAGGACATTTCCGCCCAGGGAAAAGAACTCCTCATCGACGGCAAGGGCCAGTTTGATCCTGTGGTCTGCAGGTTGGAGATCGGAAAGGGCCGTAACCATGGCGGCGATCCCACCCTTCATATCGCTGGCCCCCAGACCCGTGATGGCTTCTACCCTTTCTCCATGTACATCGATCGAGAGACGTTCGGGGGTAAGGGCCCGCTCCCTTGACGGCCAGGGCTTTGCGGTGACGGTATCCATGTGGCCGTAATAAAGGATGGAACGGTCTCCCGTGCCCCGTTCCGCCAGCAGGTTATGGAGGATCCGGCCCCGGCTGTCCCTGTGGACCGGCTGGCGCTGCACCTGCCAGTTTCGTTCCAGCAGAAGGGTTTCGAGGTATTCTGCGATGGCAAATTCGTTTCCCTCCACAATCCAGTCTGAATTCCCCTCCACACCGGGAGGCCTGCATTCAAAGGGATTGATCGAATCGATGGCAATCAGTTCTTCGGTTAATCTAACAACATCCATGGGCGTTCCTTTCAGAGGAGCGGTCGCGGAGAGAAAATCACGGAGCCGGCCTGGAGGTTACAGGTTGGGGACTCCGTTCATACTGAAGCATCGTAACAAAGGGGAGTCCCCTCTCACTGAGACGATGATCTCCCTTGACCGGGGGAAAAGATTCCGATCCTTTGCGGAATCCCACGAAAAGGTCAAAGGTCTCTGTGGACCAGGTCCTGGGGATCTCATAGAGAAAGTCGTCCCGCACGATCTTCCCGGGCTCCCACTGGTACACCGGATAGAGCCCGTCCACCGGTTCGTGATCCAGCATCCGAAGCCCTCTTCCCTCCACGTTCAGATCCATGGAAAGTTCGACGGAGGAAGACAGGGGTTTTAGAACCCTGTAAACCGTAGTGATTTCCAGCCAGTCGGCTAGGGCGTCCCGGCGGATCTGCGTATCATAGCCGAGAAGCTCCACCTGGTCTCCATAGGCCAGGTGAAGGGGATGGGCGATTTCCGGAACCGAGGCCGTCACATATCGATTCAGAAGGGTCTCGATATGGTTCCGATAGGTTTTCCGTACCCGGGCATCCCAGTCCAGTAGTCCGGCCCGCCATGTTTCCGTTTGGTCTTCCACCTCTTCGATCCGGTTGTCATTCTCTCCGGGATCCTTGACAAGATCGAAATATTCATCGCCCATCAGGCCGAAGTTGTAAATAAATTTCCACCCCAGCCCTACGAGCGCCATGTCCCTGCGATCGAACCAGCTGTGGACCCGGACCGTACGTTCCGCAGGAAGTTGGAAGAGGGACGTTCCCGGGTACGCAAAGCCCGAGAGCCTCACTCCCGTGAGTTCAAGAACTGTCGGAAGGATATCGAGATGAGATACCGGGATTTGGATATCTTCTCCCCCTGAAAATTTACCGGGAAGGTGGAACAGCAGAGGAACCTGGATTCCCTCCTGGTACATGACATTATCATGGAAGATCTGACCGTGTTCCTCGAAGGCTTCTCCATGGTCACCGGTGATGACAAAGAGGGTTGAATCATAGAGCCCCGCCGACCGGAAGACGTCAAAGAGGTTGGAGATGAAGCGGTCCTGGTAACGGATCGTGTTGAGGTAACCGTCCAGAAAGCGGTTCTCCTTTGAGTAGATCTTCAGGCCGTATCGCTTCGGAGCCAGGTACTCGTAGTGGGAAGAAACCGTGAGGTAGGTAAGAAAAAAGGGATGATCCCTGTGCCCTTCCAGCCAGGCCCGGGTGGGTTCCAGCATGATGTCCTCTTCATACCCGAACCAGTTCACCCGCTCAAATCCCTTGAATGAAAAGGCTTCCAGAGGGAAAAATTCGGAGAATCCAAGGTTTTTCACGAGCTGTTCCCGGTTTTCAAAGAGCTTGGTGGCCCCCTGAAAAAAAGCCGTATCGTAACCCACCCGGCCAAGGTACTCCGGAAGTCCTGCCGAGGGGAGACCCCCGGGGAGCGCCTCGGTAATTTCCAGCGAAAAGTTCGGCTCGATCCCGCAGAGAATCTGAACAAGCGCCTTGGATGTATGGGGGACGACCGTGTAGGCGTGCCGGGCGATGAGGCTCTCCCTTGACAGCCGATCTAAAAAGGGCGTCGTGTCCAGGTCCGGATTGTAGGGAGTCACCGCGCTGGCACGGGCGGCTTCCATAACGATCAGAACCACATTCAACGGGGGGTCGGAGGATTCCCGCGTGACCGTGACGTCATGGGAGTACGGCAAAGGGGAAGCGGATTCGACCCGGGTCTCTCCTGGGTCGTACACTGCCTGTTCCAAAAGTGTAATCGTGAAGTTCCGGGCCAGGATGGCTCCATTGGAGCGGACCAGGGGCGGGAGAACCACGGCCAGGAGGATGAGACAAAGCCCCGCAAGGATGGGAATCCAACTTTTGGATTTCCGGTTTTCCCGGGGTACTCCTCCGTACAACGGGAGGGGAATCCATGGAAAGAGCATGAGAACAAGAATCAAACCGCCAAGAAGGGCAATCAGGCCATAGGAGAGCTCAGCCTGGACAATCTGCCAGACCTGCCCAAATCTTTGCAGGGAATAGACCACCAGGTTCCAGTCCAGGATCGAACCCGTGGACAGGAAGTAGTGGTGGTTCAGGAACTCCGACGCAAGGAGAACCAGGAAAACGAGTTGGACCAGAATTCGAAGGATCATCCGGGGAACGATGGCCTTCCACGACCCGGCCGCGGCTCGGACCAGGAGGAAGAGACCGAGATAGAGGAAGAAATCCGACTTGATGAGGTCCAGGCATCCCGCTGGGCTGTCACAGAGACCCAGGTGAAGAACCCGGTACACCTTCAATCCCAGGAGCAGGAACGAAACGAAGAGAACGAGCCCGGGAAGCCGGATACGGTCATCCACACCCAAGGGGTCAGGTCTTGAATTACGACATTTATGCACTGGTAGTAATCACAGTCTTCAAAACGTATGATTTCAAGACCCAGTCCCTGTTTTAGATATAGAGCCTATTATGATCGGAATTACATAAAATGGTAACAGAATTCTAATTATTGTTTTAAACATTGAACACACATTCCATTCGCTTTACCCATGAAATCTTTTTCCAAGTATGTTTAACAGTTTTTATCATTTGAACGCACCATCATCAATTTTTCAGCTACCACGTTCTTCATGCTCCCTCATAAACCCCGGCATAGTCAGTTCTTGAAATCATACATTTTAATAATCGATGGCCACAATCAGCATTAAGAATGTCGTATTTCAAGACCTGACCCCATTTTGGGATCAGTACTTCATCCGGTCGATGTCGTCCTTCCAGACAGGGCGTTCGCCGTACCAGGGGCGGTACCCCATGATGTCGCCCTTGATCCTCTCGCTCTTCGGCTCTTCCGTCAGCTCCTTGAGGGTGATGATGCTCTCCTCCCGGGTCATCGTGGCCAGCTCGTCATCCCGGGTCATGTAGATCACGTTGCAGGGACAGGCATCCACACAATAGCCGCAGTAGACACAGCGGAGAAGATCGATTTCAAAAACGACGGGATACTTCTCCTGGGAAAGGTTTTCATCTTCCGAAGCCACGATCCGGATACATTGAGCGGGGCAGTTTGTGGAGCACATATAGCAGGCCACGCAGGCGACCGATCCGTCCTCCCGGGTCCGGAGCCAGTGGCGGCCGCGGAACCGATCGGAGTACTGGCGCCGCTCATCGGGGTATTCGATCGTCGCGATCCCCTTGTTGGGGATTCCCCTGCGGCCCAGGATGTTCCGCATGAAGTGCTTCAGCGTGGTCAGGTGACCCACAATGATCGCAGGGATGGCCCACTTCTCGGACTTACTGGGTCTCGGCATCGTAATCATCGGTCCAGCTCCCCGGCAATGACGTTCAGACTTCCAAGAATGGCAACGATATCAGCCACCATGTGGCCTTCCAGCATCTCGCGGAAGGCCTGGTAGATCGCGAAGCAGGGCGGCCGGCAGCGTACCCGGTAGGGATTGGGGGTCCCGTCGGATACGACATAGAAGCCGAGTTCCCCGTTGGCTCCCTCGCTGAAACCGTACCAGTCTCCTTCGGGCGGTGTCAGTCCGAACATGACCTTTTCGAAGTGATAGATCAGGCCCTCCATCGTGTTGTACACCTCGTCCTTCCCGGGGAGGTGGACACGCGGATCGTCCACCATGATGGGGCCTCCGGGAAGGGAATCGGCCGCCTGGCGGATAATCCGGAGGCTCTGGCGGATCTCTTCCATCCTCACGGTATAACGGTCGAACGTATCTCCCGTGGTTCCCACCGGGACCTCCCAATCGTAGCGGTCGTACCCGTAGTAGGGGAAGGCCTTCCGGACATCGTAGGGAACGCCGGCGGCCCTCAGGCAGGGTCCCGTCCATCCCCATTCGATGGCGTTTTCCGGCGTAATGCCGCCCACTCCCATCGTGCGCATCTGAAAGATCCGGTTCTTAGTGACGATCTTGTCGACGTCATCGATCAGGGGAGGAATGATCTTCAGGAGATAGTCCACCATCTCCCCGAAATCCTCGGGAATGTCTTTGGAGAGTCCCCCGATCCGGGTGTAGGCGGTCGTCAGGCGGGCTCCGCAGCATTTTTCCAGGAGGGTGTAGATCTCTTCACGGATCTGGTAGTAGTACCAGTAGTTGGTCAGAGCTCCAAGGTCGACGAGGTTCGTGCCCAGGCAGACGCAGTGGTCCATGATCCGGGAAAACTCACCCAGGATCACGCGGACGGCCTGGGTCCGCTCGGGAATCTCCAGCCCCATCATTTCCTCAATCGTCTTGGTATAGGCCACGTTGTTCAGGAAGGAAGAGCAGTAGTTCAGACGGTCGGTGTAGGGAATGACCTGCTGGTAGTTGTGGGTCTCGCTCATCTTCTCAAAGCAGCGGTGGAGGTACCCGATTTCAGTATCGGCCCAGACGATCTTTTCCCCGTCCAGGCGGGCCATGACGCGGAAGGTGCCGTGCATCGCGGGATGTGTCGGTCCCACGTTCACCAGCATCGTTTCAAAGTCTCCCTCGTCGGCCTTTCCGGCAGGAGGGCGATAGATATCGGCTTCGGTGACGGGAAATCTCTTTCCCGGCTCGTAGTCCTTTCGAAGGGGGTGTCCCTTGAAGTACTCGCCTGTGAGAAGCCGTCGGAGATCGGGGTGTCCCGAAAAGGATACCCCGTACATGTCAAAGACTTCACGCTCGAACCAGTCGGCACCCTTCCAGACCCCGTAGACCGACGGAACAGAGGGATCGGATTCCGGGCAGGAGGTCTTCAAACGAATCCGGACATGGTTCGGTGTATTGAAAAGCTGGTAGACGACCTCGAACCGGTCCTGCCGGTCTCTGTAATCCACGCCGCACAGATCCATGAGCATGTCCATGGGCTCGGTTTCGTCCTTTCGGAGAAACCGGCAGACATCCTCGATCTTTTCCCGGGCCACGCGGAAGGTCGGAACGCCGTCCCTGGATGGTTCCTCTACCAGATCGGTTCCATGGGCCTGAAGAAGTCGCTCAGAAATCGACACCGGGTTCCTCCCCTTTCATTCTTCGTTTCAGAACTTCTTCCCGAAGTTTCAGAATCGCGTAGTACAGACCCTCCGGGTTGGGCGGACATCCCGGCACATAGACATCGACGGGAACGATCTCATCGATTCCCTGCATGACGTGGTAGGCGCGATAAAATCCGCCCGTGGAGGCGCATACTCCCATGGAGATGACCCACTTGGGCTCGGCCATCTGCTCATAGACTCTCTTCAGGGTCGGCGCAAGCTTGTCAACAATCGTTCCGGCGACAATCATGAGGTCCGCCTGCCTTGGAGAAAATCTCACAACCTCGGCTCCATGCCGCGCAAGATCGTAGTGAGAGGAGACGATGGACATAAATTCGATCGCACAACAGGCCGTTCCGAAGGGCAGGGGCCACATCGAATTTCCCTGGGCCCACCCTTGTGCCCAATCGTACATCCTCTTGAGCGTGGATGTAAGAAAAAACTGTTCCATAGAGCCTTAGTCTACCATACTTCGACCGGGTCACCGGTACGTTTTCGTCGATTTCGAGCCGGTTATTCTCAGCCGAAGTACAGTCAGGGAAAATGGTTCCTGTGGAATAGACTTCCAGATCAATATGTTAAATGAATCGTAATCTCAATTAGAAAAAACCAAGGAGGTTGATCATGTTTACCCTGCCTGAAATTTCCTATCCCTACGCGGCTCTGGAACCCCACATCGACGCCCGGACCATGGAAATCCACCATACCAAACACCACAGTGGATATGTAGCCAAACTGAACGCGGCCCTGGAAAACCAGGAATCCCTCCAGTCCTTTTCGATCGCGTCCATCCTGGCGAAGCTTGATTCACTGCCGGACTCGATTCGCACGGCGGTTCGAAACAACGGCGGCGGACACGCCAACCACTCGCTCTTCTGGACGATCATGGGTCCAGAGGCCGGTGGCGAACCTGCGGGGGATCTGGCCTCTTCAATTACCGGGACCTTCGGATCCGTCGATTCCTTCCGACAGCTCTTCACCGATGCGGCCCTGGGCGTCTTTGGCAGCGGATGGGCCTGGCTTGTCCTCAATACGCAGGGATCCCTCGCCGTCTATGGCACACCCAATCAGGACAGCCCACTGATGAAGGGCGACACGCCGCTGCTGGGTCTCGACGTCTGGGAACACGCCTACTACCTGAACTACCAGAACCGCCGGCCGGACTATGTGAAGGCCTGGTGGAACGTGGTCCGCTGGGACGAGGTAGGACGACGATTTGCGGAAGCCACTCGTTCCTGAACATCCGGGCTGGATCACTCATTCGATGTGCGCGGAGACTTTCTGTCTCCGCGCCTTCTTTGTACGGGCTCCAACCTGTGATATGGTAGCTTTAGAGGCAGAAAGCGAAGGTCTGGATGGCTCCTGAAACGGTTAGCAGCAGCTCGGTTTCCCCGATAACCACGATCGTGGCCGAATTGGCCATTGAGTTGAATATCACTCTGAAAAACAACCGGCTTTACGGGGAAGACCACCCGGTGGTCGCATCCAATATACGGAAAGTCCTGGAACGTCTGGCCAGGGGCTTCTCCTACCAGTCCACCATCCCGATCCATTTCACCCGAAAGACGATCATTTTCGGGGAAAACTTCCTGTCCAAGACCAGTCCGATCTATCAACAGCTTGCCGGATCCATGTGGCATGCCGGAATATTAGGGATAACGATTGAAAAGGGAGTTACTTCCTCGGATATCAACCGAATCCTGACGATCGTGAATGAGCTTACGCTGGCCCGGAAACGGTTGGATGATGTAAAGGATCAATATAAGGGCCGAATGCCGGAGCATATTCACTTTGATCTGATCAGCAAGGATCTCTTTGTCCTGCGCCAGAAAGATCAGGTCTCCTCCGTTTCAAAAGATGAAGAAACGGGCCTATGGGAAGATTTTATCTTTTCGCTTGGCGCGGGCGGGACCGCATCGGATGGAGAATCTCCGATCTCCCGTTCCGTCATGGAACTGGCCAAAAAGATATCGTCTCAGGCTCCGACTCAAAAGGACGTTGTCGAATACGATCAGGCCGTCGTGAGTTATCTGAAAGGCCTCGACCGGTCTCACCGGGAACAGGGGATCCTGTCCCAGACCGACCTTGGAAAGAAGATCGGGGATTTCATTGCCCATATCAACCCGGAGCTCCGCCAGCAGATTCTCTGCGCGACCCTTACGACACCCGACCTGTCCGAGACGATGATCCAGGAATTCTCCCGTGTCGTGGACTACGACTATCTCGTAGACTCCCTGAAGGCTCTGAATGCCCAGGGCCGAGCCCTTCCCGTCACGGTCTATCGGACCCTTTCGATCGTGGGCCTTCTTGGCGAGGAGGAAGACGAAATCATGGGAGCCGAGGACGACGAGATCAACCTCGAAGAGACCGAAAAGGAAAACTTCCAGGCGCTTCTGGACACCCTCCTTACCGAAGATAACCGCTTTTCTTACATGTCGCAGGAATACGAAGCCAAGATCGAATCTCTCCAGGCCTATGCGGAAGAACTTGCCCGGAGTCAGAGCCTGGGGAGTTCCGAGACCTACTTTGAACGGGGAGAGATTGAAAAGCACTTCGTAGGCATCTGCTCGGAAATCATGGATCGATACCCGGAAGACATCGAGGCGGCTTCCAGCGCCGGAAGACAGGTGGACAAGGCCTTCGCCATCTTTCTGGATCGAACGATGCTGGCGGACTGTTTTCAGTGTATCGTCGCAGGGAAACGGGCTGCGGCTATCGATCCGAAGCGGGAACTCTTTCCCTACACGTGGGAAAAGCCGGAGGTACAGGACCTTCTCCTCTCCTTTCTCTCCGATTCGGAGGAGGACAACCGGACCTATGCCCGGATGATCCTGGCCACCATAGGAAAGAGAGTCCTGGACAAACTGGTTCCTCTCCTGGTGTCGAGCCAGGAAATTGGCGTTCGACGCCAGGCTGTCAACATTCTTACTGACATGGAGGAGAGTCCCTCCCTCCATCTGCTTGACCTTTTCCAATCCGACATCCCCTGGTACGCGAAGAGGAACATCATCTACATCTTCCGGAAGCGGCAGGATCCATCCGGACAGGATGTTGTTCTCTCTCACTGGAAAGAGGCCCATCACAAAGTGCAGACAGAGACGATCCGATATCTCTTTTCCGTGCGGAACAAGGATTGGCTCGTCTACCTCAAGGAGGCCATCTTTTCAAAATCGAAGGATCTGGCTCTGGGAGCGGCTCGAATGGTGATTCAGGTGCGATGGGATGAAGTCGTTCAGATGGTTGTCGATCGCATCGAACAGCTTCCCCGCTGGGCCGTGGGTTCCTCCTTCCATCTGGATCTCGTAAAGCTTCTTCTTCAGAGCCGGAATCAGAAGGCCAAATCCTACGTCACCGCCTCCGTCATTAACAAGCGTGGTGTCTTTTCCTGGCAGACTGCCAGGTACCAGGAAAACGTGCGGAAGCTCATGAAGGAAACCCGGACATGAAAGCCGAACTGGAACAATTCTGTACTCTCTTTGTGGCCACGACGACCCGGTGCCGATTGTACGGACCCGACCATCTGATTACCAGTCGATCCTCGGGGAAGTTGATGAATTTGCTGGAAAAGCTTCTCTCGGAACACGGACAGCTCAAACTGATCGTCCAGGAAGATCTCCTCTACGTGAATGATCAGTCCTTTCCTCTGGGTTTTGGAAGCCTTTTCAGTCTCGCCAGACGAATGTCCGATAAGAAAATCGGTTTTCTCGAATTTACACCGGGGATCACGAGGGAAGAAGTTCTTGCGTTCTGCACCCAGCTGGCTGACCCCAGGGGCGGGAAAGTGCAGTCTCAGACTCGATTAAAGCTCGGAGAAATTCAAATCGCCCCGAAGGAACTCCACTCCCAGCTGGAGGCGATGAGGGTGATGGACGCCAGCGGAGACCGAACCGATGCTGTTTCCAAGGAGGTCTCCGACCTGGAAATTCTCTATAAGCGTGTCCGTGAACACATGGAAGTCAAGCTGAAAAATTTTGACGAAGTCGTCCTGTCATTTTTAAGCCGGTTTGCCCGGCAGGCAAATCCGTTCATTCATCTCGGGGAGATCCGCCATCACAACAAGTACACCTACCTCCACTCTTCCAATGTCGCAAACCTGGCTATCGGCTTCGGCCTCGGCCTCGGACTGAAGGGTAAGGATCTCTACCACCTTGGAATTGCCGCCCTGCTTCACGATGTGGGCAAGCAGTTTGTCCCCGTTACAATTCTGAACAAGCCCTCCAGGCTGAACGAAGAAGAGTGGAACATTATACGCCGCCACCCGATCGAAGGATCCCGATTTCTTATGAAGCAGAAGAACGTGAATCACCTGGCCGTTGTCGTCTCCTTCGAACATCACCTTCACTACAACGGTCTCGGGGGTTATCCGGTATGCAAACCCCCGCGCAGGCCCTCCATCCCCTCCCAGCTGATTGCCATTGCCGACTCCTTCGATGCCCTGTTCTGCTTCCGTTCCTACCATGAGAAGTACGACATCATGACGGCACTTGAGATCATTCACAACGACAGGGGCAGCATTTACGATCCATGGCTGGTGGATGTCTTTACCCGCTATATTACGATGAACCTTGAGGAGGAAGGACTTCCGAACCTTCCGGCATGATCCCGGAAAACCGGACATCGATATTGGGACAGATCATTCGAAACCTGGGTTTTCCATTTTCCACGAATTGGGCTTCCACGGAAAATCCCTGCTTCCTGTAAAGAAGAAGTGCTTTTTCGTTTACCTGATCGACTTCCAGGACACACCGGTTAAACCCTGATGAGGCCATGTACCGCAATGCCATGGACATCAGTTTCGTTCCGAGCCCTCTTTGGCGCCACTTCGGATGAACGTCAAGGGTGATGATATGATCCCGTACCCATAAGATGAATGCGATTGGGATTCCTCTGTGGATTGCCTTGAAACCCCGTGAACCCTCCCGAGAGAGGAAGTGTTGCATGGCTTCTGGTGAATAGGCGTTCTCATGATCAAAGCAGAGGGAATCCAGATGGATCAGAAAGGGAAGATCCTGAAGAGAGAGAGGTTGAACGATGGCAGGGGCATCATCCTCTTCATGCACGATACAGAACAGCCCCCCAGTGAAGTCCGCTTCCAAGCGCCACAAAACAGACCAGGGACCCGGGTTTAACCCTTCCGTCAATGCGGGCTTCGTGAAACGCAATCGGAATCGTGGCAGCTGTGGTGTTGCCGTAGCGTTGAATATTGTTGAATACCCTTTCATCAGGAAGGTTTAACCGCTGCTGGATCGCTTCGTTAATTCGCAGATTGGCCTGGTGCATGACAAGAAGATCGACATCGTCCAACGTCAGCCGGTTTCGTTCCAAAAGCTTTATCACGGCATCGGGCATCAGGGTGACTGCCAGACGGAAGACCTCCCTTCCGCGAATCATCGGCACGGTATCTCCCTTCTCGGTCATGGAGGGGTTAAAAAAAGGACGAAAGGCACTTCCGCCCGCATTGGCCCAGATTCGGTCACTCAATTCCCCATCGGTGAAGAGTAGGGTGTCCATGACTCCTCTCCCATTGTCCTCGGATTCGGAAAAGATGCACGCCCCCGCTCCATCTCCGAAGAGCACCGTTCGGTCCCGGAACCTCGTATTCCATTCCTTCTCCTCTTCATCCACGGCCCGATCTGAATGCCCGAGAACGATATCCCAGGAATCCCACGACATCAGGCAACTGTGGACCTCTGCCCCCACGAGAAGAACATTCCGGGCCTGATGGGTGCGCACCAGGGAATCGGCGAGCTGAGCACCGAAGATAAACCCGGCACATTGCTGCCGGATATCGAGGCAGGGTACGTTTTGAATCCCCAATTTACGCTGAAGGTAAGGCCCGGCCCCCGGAAGGTAATAGTCCGGGGTCATGGTAGCCATGATGATGTAATCGACATCATTCGGCGAAAGGCCGGCATCCTCAAGCGCTCGGATCGACGCCTGAAGCGCCAGGTCGCTTGTCGCTTCATCAGGATCGGCAAAATAACGGGTCTCGATCCCCGTCCGCTGCACGATCCACTCATGGGACGTGTCCATGATCCTGGAAAGTCTCTCATTATCCACTCGGTTGCCTGGCAGATGGATTCCGGTTCCGGTGATCATGGAAGACATGTATTCCTCCTATCTGCGTAATGTTTCATTGTGTCGGAATTGGGGTTGCATGTCAATTTTGATTATCGTTGCGCCCGAAGATCATCTGAACTATAGTTCAGGTATGGTGCGAATCGGAACCGCGGGATGGTCCTACAAGGATTGGGAGGGTATCGTCTACCCTTCCCAATCGGGAGAGGCCCTGAAGATACTCTCCACCCTCTTTGACACCCTTGAAATCAACGTTACCTTCTATCGTCCCCCCACGCTCCGAATGTCAAAGCGATGGATCGAGGAAACTGACCACAATCCAGGGTTTCATTTCACGATGAAGGCTTCCCGGACCTGGACCCATGGAGGATCCTCCCCCGAAGCCACGGGATCTTATCTGGCCTTCATCCGCGAACTGACGGCCGCCGGAAAATTTGGAGCCATCCTCTTTCAATACCCCTGGTCCTTCTTCGATTCCCGGGACCATCGCGACCAGATCCTGAGAGCTGTCGATCCCTTCAGGCCTTACCCGATTGTGATCGAGGTTCGTCATCGATCCTTCGAAGATCCATCTTTCCTGACCTTTCTTACAGAAGAGAACCTGGGCTTTGCCAATATCGATCAGCCTCTCCTGGGTAAGGCCCTGCGGCCGTCTTCCCTCGTCACATCAAAACTCGGCTACGTTCGATTTCACGGAAGAAATTACAAACACTGGATTCGGCATGATGAGCCCTGGCAGAGATATGACTACCTGTACCGGCTGGACGAACTCCGCCAATGGAAATCCCGTATTGATGAGATCGTGAAATCGGCGGAGGAGACCTACGTTGTGATGAACAACCATTACAAAGGACAGGCGGTTGTCAACGGTATGGAGCTGAATTCTCTTTACGGAAAGCCATCCTCCTCCATCCCTGAGGGTCTCCGCGATCAATACATGGAGAGGATGTCAGCCCTCAGCTGAATCGGGGTTGTCAGGAATTCCCTACATTGGTATGATTCCCTTTTGGATGGAGGCGTCCATGTCACGATTTCTCTTTCTACTTGTATGCATCTCTTCATTCCTATATGCAGACACCCCGGTCATGGGTCCCGTGTCCGGAACCTGGACGGCCGGGGAAAGCCCCTATATTCTGGAAGGCGACACATCAGTTCCTTCGGGAGAGACTCTGACAATGGAACCAGGCACCGTGGTCCGTTCCAATGGATCCTATTCCCTGACCATCTATGGCCAGCTCATCACCCAGGCGTCCGGAGCGACCGGGGTCACCCTGACCTCCAACGCCCCTTCTCCCGCAAAAGGAGACTGGGTCGGGATTATTCTGGAAGACGGTGCCATCCTGACCGGAGATCACCTCTCGATTTCATACGCAGAATATGGGATTCACATCCTGCAGAATTCCCCAACCGCCAGCCTGACCCTGACCGATTCCACCCTGTCCCAGAATGACTCTGGCCTTGATCTATCCAGCGGGACCGCAGTGGTAACTTCCTCTCTCTTCGAAAATAACGACTATGGATTTTATGCCGGTTCCATGTCGCCCGGTGAAATATTCCTTACCATTTCTTCCTCCACATTTACAGACCAGACTTATAATCCGGGAGGTCTGGACACGACGGTTCATGCGACCTTCCTTGGAAATTCCGCAACAGGATCTCCTGTCAATGGTTTCCTCATTTTCAGCGCAGATTGGCCCGCTGATCTGGAGTGGACGTCCACCGGGATTCCCTTCGTCAACGATGGCGGGGATTTTACGATTCCCCCGGAACGATCTCTAACGCTTGGAAATGGGACCATCATGAAGACCCGGACCTACAACGACGGGTTCGACACCCATGGTTCCCTGATCGTCCAGGGCAGCCTGATGCTTCAATCGGGAACCCGACTCACGTCCCTGAAAGACGATACCGGGGGAGACACGAATGGAGACGGGTCCACCTCCTCCCCCGCTCCGGGAGACTGGATCGGAATTGTCCATGAGAGTTCTGCCTCCGGGATTACCGTATCGGGGAGCAACATCTCGTACGCCAGCCACGCTATCGAGATCAAGGATGGGGCTTCCTCAGCCGTCGTTATGGTGTCGGATACCACTTTTTCATATAATTCCTCCGGTCTTTCCGCCGCCGGAGGAATGGTCTCGGTGCTTTCCTGTTCCTTCATCTCGAACGATTACGGCTTCACGGCGGGAACAATGTCCCCCGGGGAGGTTACCCTTTCTGTCTCTTCTTCCACCTTCACGAACCAGACCTACTTTCCGGGAGGACTCGACACAACGGTTCATGCCACGCTGACAGATAACTCGGCATCGGGTTCCCCGAACAACGGATTTGCCATTTTCAGCGCCGACTGGCCTTCAGACCTTTCATGGGTTTCCACCGGTGTCCCCCTGGTCAACGACGGAGGGGACTTTACCATCCCCTTCGGACGTTCCCTCACTCTGAAGAGCGGAACGATCCTGAAAACCCGGAAGTATAACGACGGATTTGATACCCATGGATCCCTCACAGTGGAAGGGAGTCTGGTGCTTCAGTCCGGAACACGCCTGACTTCCCTGAAAGACGATACCGGAGGAGATACGAATGGAGATGGATCTGCATCGCTCCCCGCCCGCGGAGACTGGATCGGGATTATTCTTGAAAATTCCGCGACGGCAATGAGTGCAACCGGTACGGCCATTGCCTATGCCGATCACGGAATTCAGATCCGTGAAACGGCTCCCGATACCATCCTGACCCTTACGGGCTCCAACCTTGCTTACAATGGAAGTGGCATCAGTGTGGGAGGGGGAAGCGCGTCCATTGTGTCGACCTCTTTTCTTTCCAATAATTACGGATTTACGGCGGGAACAATGTCCCCCGGGGAGGTTACCCTTTCTGTCTCTTCTTCCACCTTCACGGACCAGACCTACTTTCCGGGAGGACTCGACACAACGGTTCAGGCCACGCTGACAGATAACTCGGCATCGGGTTCACCGGTCAACGGTTTCGTCATCTTCAGCGCCGACTGGCCCGCAGATCTAGAGTGGATCTCTACCGGCGTACCCTTCGTCAACGACGGAGGGGATTTTACAATTCCGTCAGGCCGAACCTTTACTCTGGGAAGCAACACAATCGTGAAGAGCCGAACATACGATGACGGATTGAATGTCTACGGTTCATTCAAGGTGGAGGGGAGCATGGTTCTTCAATCCGGCACCCTTCTTACCTCCCTCATGGATGACACGGGAGGCGACACCAACGGGGACGGTTCGGCATCCCTTCCCGCGTCGGGGGACTGGATCGGGGTCGTTCTGGAAAATTCAGCTACCGGTTTTTCGGCCATGGGATCCCAACTTTCCTATGCGGATTACGGGGTCCAGATCAGGGACACGGCACCCACTTCACTTGTCAGCCTCACCGGATCCACACTGAGCCATCACCGGACGGGGTTGAGGCTCAGCGGAGGAACAGCCCTGGTTGAATCCTGCATATTCGACACAAATGACTATGGATTCACGGCAGGCGCCATGGCTCCTCAGCAGGTAAATCTATTCGTCACTTCTTCCACTTTTACGGACCACACCTATTTCCCCGGCGGTCTGGATTCTTCGGCCCAGGCCACCCTCCAGGGCAACTTCGCCTCCGGTTCTCCCATCAACGGGTTCGTGATATTCAGCGCGGACTGGTCCTCCAACCTCCAGTGGACCTCTACCGGCGTTCCCTTTGTCAATGACGGAGGAGATTTTACGATCCCGCCAGGACACAGTCTGACGCTCAAGGAAGGTACGATCGTAAAGACAAGAAAATATGTGGACACATTTACCACCTACGGGTCGTTTCAGGTGCTGGGGACCCTGATCCTTGAACCGAACACGCACCTGACTTCTCTGCCTGACGATATTGGCGGAGATACAAACGGGGACGGGTCATCGTCGTTGCCATCTCCCGGAGACTGGGTTGGGATTGTCGTAAGCGGAGGGTCCGTTTTTTCCAATTCCTCCCGAATTAATTTTACAGAAACAGCGTTGAACGTGGGAAACAGCGGCAGCGGCACCATTACAGGGACATTCATTTCCTACAACGGGACCGGGGTGCAGGTTGACACGCTCTCCACCCTGGACCTGGGAAATCTCGGAAATCCGGATCCCCTTGACGACGGTACCAATCAGATCTTCTGCAACCAGTCCATGAACCTGATCAACCTCCACCCGGCCTCAACGGTAATGGCGGAGAACAACTTCTGGAGCCCCCTTCCGCCGATCGCCATTGACGGTTTTGTGGACTACGATCCCTACCTATCGGACGCACCTCCGGGGGGCGTTGCCGGACTGCTCCTGGAAAAGGCCTCGGAGTCAGATCTTGGTCTTTCCTGGTCGGGACCGTCCGGCATGTGTACTTATCTTGTAAAAACATCTCTTACTCCCGGCGGTTCGTTCCAGGATATCAGCGGTCCCCTGAATTCGCCCACGTACATCGATTACGGTGCGCTGGATAACCTGACCTCAGTCTATTACCGGGTCTTTCCCCAGTAAGGAGAGTCAGTGAAAGGGTGAACACGGTTGAGAGAGTTTAAATTCAGTTTCCTTCCCGCCTGCGTTCAATCAAAGCCTTGCAGAGGTCGGAAATATCGATAATACCAAGAATGGCGCCTTCCTTTACAACAAAGAGAGTTGGCTTGCAGGACTTTTGAATTAACACGACCGCATCTTCCAGCGAGGATTCAGGCGGAAGGGTGGGAACATCCGATGTCATGATGTCTCCAATGGTGAGTTGATCAAAATCCATGTGGCAATGGAGCAGCTTTCGATAAGTCACAAAATCGATTTCTCCGACTTCCTGCGGGATGAGATGGTGGAGAAGATCAAAGACGGAAAGGACCCCGAGCAGCTTTTGTTCTTCATCCACAACGGGGAGAATATGCATGTCGGTATTGAGAAGAATCGTGAGAATCTGTTTCAGGGGCGTACTGCGGGTGACCGTTACGATTCCCCGCCTCATGATTGAAGAGATTGGAATGTCGGTCCAGGTCCCGAAACGTATCGCATGGTTGGGGCATCCACGCCTGGAACAGATCGAGACAAAAGGACCGTCTTCTACCCTGAATGTACACATGGGAGCATCACAGAGAGAGCAGGTAACGTTCTCCCTGAGGGATTCACGGCAGGCCGGGCAGACAAATTCCGTAACCGTTCCCTCAGGGATGGGGAAGGGGCTGTCAAAACGGTACGACCCGTAAATGCTGCTCAGGTGAATTCTCTCTTCCCTCTCATTCCAGCGAAGGATCACCTGAATTCCCGGGTATTCTTCAATCGTATGGGATGGATCCATCAGGGATTCCCCGCAGCGGGGACAGAGCACGGAAAGGCTCAGCATGGATCTAGGATAGCATGGTGATGGCTCTGTTACAATAAAGCCATGAAGCATCCGGCCTATGCTCTTTTGCTGATCCCCATCCCCCTGATTCTTCTCTATCTGGCCTTCAGGATTCACCCTCCCATGGAACAGGAAACGGTGCAGCCGGCCCTGTCCATTCCCGAATCCCTTTCGATCGCCCTGACATCCACACGTACCTTTGACCGGGAAACCCTTGCCGATTATATCGATGGTGCTGCCGATGCCTATATCGAGGAAGGATTTACCCTGTGCACCGTCTGGGAAGGCACAAAAGGAGGCACGGAGATTATCCTGGAGCGATATACCATGGAGAGCGAAGCCTCCGCCCGGGCCATGCTTGAGCGGGAAGGCGGAGAATTTCAATCCCCTGAGGCCCTGGCCTTCATCTCCGGGCCCGATTATTTCAAGGCCACGCTGTATCCGGAGGATGAAGCTCTGTCCAGACAGGTCTTTCAATCACTGGGAAAGGAATCCAACCCTTGACAAACATGGACCGAAGAACCTTTCTGCAGAGGTGCCTCTGGGCAGTCGGCACGCTGGGGATCTCCTCGGGGGCCGCCCTTTACTTTCGGGACCGCAGGCAGAGTAGTGGACCTCTTCCGACCTTTCGGGATCATCGATCGGGATTACAAATTCCAGGAGGAATCGTACAGGTCCATGGAAAGGACATCCCCTCGATGGTCGAGATAGCTCTCAAGCCGTTCGGGGGTATGGAAGCATTAATCCGACCAGGGGAAATCCTCCTCATCAAGCCCAATGCCGCCTGGGACCGTACGCCGGAGCAGGCGGCCAACACCCATCCTGAAATCGTTGCCGCGCTTGTCACCATGGGCCTGGCGGCGGGGGCCGGCAGCGTCATCGTGGCCGATATCGCCTGTAATGATCCGAGAAAGACCTTTGACCGTTCCGGGATCCGTGATGCTGCGGAACGCTCGGGAGCCTCTCTCGTGATTCCCGACACCTTTGTGGACGTAGCCTATCACGGTTCGTTTATCCAGTCCTTTCCCACGGGACGGGTCTTTCTCGAAGCCGATCGAATCATCAATGTGCCCATCGTCAAACACCATTCCCTGACCCGAGCGACCCTCGGGTTGAAGAACTGGTACGGCCTCCTTGGAGGACGGAGGCACAAGCTCCACCAGATGATTCACGAATCGGTAGTGGATCTTGCCGTTGCGATCAAACCCACATTCACTCTTATGGATGCGACCCGGGTTCTTATTGCCAACGGGCCTCAGGGAGGGAGCCTGGACAATGTGCGTTCCATGGGGCTCATCGCCGCGGGAACCGATCCGGTGGCCCTGGACGCCTGGGGTGCCGGGCTTCTTGGCCTGACCCCGTTAGACCTTCCCTTCATCCGCCTGGGCAGGGCTGCGGGGCTGGGAACCCATGAATACGGGACCATCATGCGGGAGGAAATCGACCTTGAGGCTTAAATCGGTTCGATGGATCTACCAGGCTTTCTTTCTTCTCCTTTTCATCCTGCTACTCGCAGCCACATCCTATTTTGGCCTGGGATCTCTTCCCGTGAAGTTCTTTCTGGAAGCCAGCCCCCTTCTCGCGCTCTCTTCCATCCTTGCCGGGGCCACTCTGGCGACCGGAATGCTGCTTTCTCTTGCCACAATCGGCCTGACCGTCATCTTCGGCCGCGTGTTCTGCGGGTGGATCTGTCCGATGGGGACATTGAACCAGGCAACCGGGTGGCTTCTGTCCCGGAGAAGCAAGAGGGAGAATCTCTCCATCAACCGCTGGAGATCCTGGTACGTCACGAAATATGTCATCCTGGCGGTTCTTATCGTGCTGGCCCTTCTGGGAGTCAATGCCGCGGGGTGGCTGGATCCGATCGCCCTGCTGGTACGGTCCCTTTCCACCGGTATCTTTCCTTCCCTGGGCGAAGCCACGGGATTCCTCTACATCAAACAGCCGGCGTTTCAGGGAGGATGGATCCTCGCCGTGCTCTTTCTCGCCATCCTGGCCGCAAACCTATGGGTCCCCCGATTGTGGTGCCGGGCCCTCTGTCCCCTGGGTGCCCTTCTCGGACTGATTTCCCGATACCCTTTTTTCAAGATTCACCGGCAGGATTCACTCTGTTCCGGCTGTTCTCTATGTGTCATCGGGTGCCAGGGTGCCGATGAACCCCTGGGAGATCATCGGGTCATGGAATGTTTTGTATGCCTGAACTGTACAGAACATTGTCCGGATTCTGCCATCACCTATCACCTCCTCCCCCCTTCCGCTTCCTCCATTCCCACAAGCATGCCCCGCCGAACCATCATGAAGGCTTCCCTCGCCGCCGTTGCGGTGCCCTTTGCAATCAAGGCATCGGCAGGAGGAACACTCTTCCCGTCCAGGCGGAGAATCCGGCCTCCCGGAGCGCTACCGGAGGATGATTTTCTCGATCTCTGTATTCGATGCGGTGAATGCATGAAGGTGTGTCCCGTCAACGCCCTCCATCCAGCCTGGGATGAGGCTGGAATCGAAGGTCTCTGGTCTCCGGTACTGGTTCCCCGCCTTGGGTACTGTGAATATAACTGCAACCTCTGCTCAAGGGTCTGTCCGACCGGTGCGATCGGCGCCTTTACCGTTGAGGAGAAAATCGGAAAACCCATCGTCATCGGTGCCGCCATGATCGATCGGGGCCGATGCCTTCCCTGGGCGAACAATCGCCCCTGCACGGTCTGTGAGGAGATGTGCCCGACAGATCCCAAGGCCATCCTTTTTGACCGGATTCTCATCGCAAGCGGCCCTGAATCACGGGAAATCCTTCAACCCAGGGTGGTTCTGGAACGGTGCATCGGCTGCGGGATCTGTGAAAACAAGTGTCCCGTCCTCGCGGATCCGGCCATTTATGTCATTTCATCGGGCGAAAGCCGGGATCCCTCCAATACGATTGTTGGAGCCAGAGCGTGAACGATTCCATGGAAGGAACCAAGCCGGGCGGCTGGTCACGGGCGGACTGGATCCTGAACTCTCTGCTTCTCTGTATCCCGGCCGCCATGCTCCTCTTCTTTCTCACAACGTATCACGTCCTTATCTTCACCTGCGCATGCATCGCGATCATCCCCCTGGCCAACCTGATGGGAAAGGCCACGGAGGAGATCGCCCATCGGCTCGGCAGCGGTCTTGGTGGATTCATGAATGCAACGTTTGGAAATGCGGCGGAACTCATTATCGGGCTGATTGCCCTGAAGGAAGGAAACATTGTAATTGTCAAAGCATCCATTACAGGCTCCATTATCGGAAATATCCTTTTCGTACTTGGACTTTCCGTACTCATCGGGGGAATCCGAAACGGACGGCAAACCTTCAACCTCACAGCGGCGAGCGCCTCCTCCAGCACCCTTCTCCTCTCAGTGTGTGCACTGGCCATCCCGGCTCTCTTTCATCTCTTCATTCCCACGGAGAGACTGGAACCCATCGAGCTCCATCTCAGCGTCACCATTTCCATCATCCTTCTTCTTCTCTATGGATGCAGCCTCCTGTTCAGCCTGAAAACCCACAGCCACCTTTACCGGGGAAAGGCGGAACATCCGGCAAAAACTTCCTGGACTCTGCGGCGTGCCGTCTGGGTGCTTGTAGGTTCCACGGTCTTTGTGGGTGCAATGGCGGAGATCCTGGTCCACTCCCTGGATGAAACCGTTTCCACCATCGGATTTACGGAAACATTTGTCGGGGTTATTATTATCGCGATTATCGGTAACGCCGCCGAACATTCCACAGCGGTCCTCATGGCGTGGAAGGATCAGATGAACCTTTCCCTCACCATTGCCATGGAATCCAGCAAGCAGATCGCCCTCTTTGTCGCTCCCGTCCTTGTCCTCTTCGGATTAATCCTTGGGACCGGCACTTCCACTCACAGAATGAATCTTGACTTCAATCCCCTTGAGGTCGTAGCGGTAACCTTTTCGGTCCTCATGGTTTCGAGCATCTGCCATGACGGTGAATCCCACTGGCTTGAAGGCGCTCTTCTTCTGGGTGTATACGCCATCCTGGCCGCAGGATTTTTCTTCATCCCCTGAACCTGACCCGTTCTTTTCACACTCCCTGTGGCTGCGGCGACACATAGGACCGCGCCGTTTTACAGTCACTCAACAATCCTCAACACAGGCAAAGGGCTGCGCCTTCTACATATTTCAATTGTCTTCCCTGCATTTCCGACCATCTTCACCGCCCGGACATGCACTGCGTAAGGAAATGGGGGTTCTAAGAAAAGCCGCATCTCCATCGTCTCCATGGTTGAGAGGTTCAATCCCTCACCCATTCCACGGAGGTGCCTTATGAAACGAAATGCCCTGATCATCACAGCCCTGGTTCTGGCGGTGGCCGCAGGAACCTTTGCCGCAGGACAATCCTTTACCTTTACGTGTCGCACGAAGATCATCCGGGACGGGTACACCTACTATGAGTACCGACCCCAGACCTACACCTTCACGATCGAGATCATTTCCGACGAGCGCGGGGTTCTGAGAGAAAGCAGGAAATGGAACCGGCCTTTTGTTTCCGCCGAACCCGGGGAGCGATACTCCATTCGGATCCACAACCCCATGCCGATTCCCGTTGCCGTCAACCTTGCCATCGACGGCCTCAATTCCATCACGGGAGATCCCGGAAAACCGGACGAAGGGAAGAAGTGGATCATCGATCCTTATTCCTACGTCACGATCCGCGGCTGGCAGGTTTCATCCCATGATGCCCGTCGATTCTTCTTTACCACCCGGGAAGACTCCTATGCGACCTGGCAGGGAAATCGCTGGGGAAAAGATCTTTCTGTCAACTGCGGTGTAATCGGGGCGGCCTTCTTCTGGTCAAAGAGGGAAATGGAACAATATTATGAATCCAATCCCATCATCGAGTACACCCGGTACGGTTTGAGCGGTCACAACGCCTATGATGAAGCTCCCTCTGCCATGAGTCAGAGAAAATCCGAATGTATGGAGAAGAGACAGAAGGCCGGAACCGGGATGGGAGAGAGAGAGACGCATCCGGTCCGCCAGGTCCGCTTCGACTATGACACAGGCATGTATCAGATCGGTCAGGCGGTCATTCTGTTTTACGATTTTCCCGATCGACGGCCCCCCTATCCCCGACCCTTCGAAGGTTCCTGGGCCCCTGAAATGCCCTGACGTAATCGGTTCGCGAAGTCCCGGAATGAAACACAAACAGGTCGACATCATTCCGGGGCTTCTTTTCTTGATTTACCATCAGCCCGGTAACATGGGGCTGATTCTTATTCTGGTTTCGCGTACACCTGATTCGTTCCATTCCTCCCTGAGATGAGGAGAATCGTAATCAGGGATAGAAAGAAGGCGGGGACCAGTTCGTACATGGAACTCTTGAGAAGGGGAACCTGGTTCCAGACAACCGTCACCACAGCACCCACAACCATGCCCGCGAGGATGGCGCGGCCCGAGGCATTACTGGAATAGAGGCTCACGATCACGGCAGGTCCGATGGCGGCACCCAGGCCGCTCCAGGAGAAGAGTACAAACCAGAAGACGATGGTTTTTGCGGAAACGGCAAGCAGGACGGCAAGAACCATCAGAATCAGAATGGCCAGCCGGCTGAGCCGTACAAGATCATCGGTGGAAACCTGCCGGTTTTTGCGCAGTATTTTCTGGTAGATGTCACGGATCAGGCCTGAAGAGGCCACAAGAAGCTGGGAGTCACAGGTGGACATGATGGCGGCAAAGATTGCCGCGAGGACAACTCCAAAAAGAAAGGGATGGAACGTGTCTCTCGCAAGGTAGGGAAGGATCATTTCCGGATCACCGGAGGGAAGATGGTCCGCACTCAGATAGACGGCGCGCCCCACCAGACCGGTACACGTAGCCCCGACCGCCATAAGAATATTCGCCACGGTTCCATACATGGCCGCCCGTACAAGGTCCTTTTCCTCTCTGGCGGCCATGTATCGCACCAGGATATGCGGATTCCCTGCCGAGCCCAGCCCTATTCCGAGAAACCCGGCAAGAACCGCCACGGAAAGGTTCATGGGAGCGATAAGCCCAGGATCCAGTGACATCAGTGAGGAGGCAAGCCATGAGAATCCTCCCCTTTGCACCAGTACCGTCAGGGGAAGCCCGATCAGGGCAAGAATCATGAGCAGCCCCTGGATAACATCGGTCAGGGCTACGGCAAGAAATCCGCCAAGGAGTGTATAGACCAGGATGATGGCAGCCGCCAGAACCATCCCTTCATTCACGGGAAGGGTAAAGGCAGACTGAAAGGCCTTCCCGGCTGCCAGGAGTTGAGCCGCAACATAGGCGGTAAGAAAGACAACAATGGGAACCGCAGAAAGGAGCCGGAGACTCTGGCTGTGGCCCGGGTAGCGCGAGGCAAAGTAGTCCGGGATGGTAATGTCTCCCATCCGACCCGTTTCTCTCCTGAGTTTCTTCCCGACGGTGAGAAAAAGGATGGCCTCAATTGAAATATAACCCACCGTGGCCCACACAGCCGCCACACCCATGGAAAACGCCATACCGGAGAAACCAAGAAGAAGCCATGCGCTGCGCCCGGACGCCACGGTACTCAGGGCCACAACGAAACCTCCCAGCGTTCGGTTTGCCAGAAAAAAGTGATCCAGATCTTTGGATGAAAAACGGGATACCAGGAACCCGATGAGAAGGACCGCTGCAAAATATAGAGAGAATGCGGCAATCGTGGAAACCATGAAACTATTATGGGAAAAAAGAACTCTGCGTCAAGTCCGGGAACCTGTCCGGGATTGTGGTTTACTTTTCAGAAGGGAGTGTGTCTAATTAGATTGATGCTCTATGCCTTTCATATCCCCGATCCTCCTGAATCCCAATCAACTGTTTTCCGCTCTCCGGAACCTGAAAGCAAGAGCTGGAACAAAATCGATGCGGGAGCATGGGTTGAAGAAACCTACACCATGGTGTACTCCGCTCTGATCCGTCTCTGTGGGGGAGACCGGGAAACGGCAGAAGATTTGACGCAGGAGACCTACCGTAAAGCCTGGCAGGGGCTTTCCTCATATGCAGGAAAGGCAAAACTTTCCACATGGCTTTATCAGATCGCTTACCACACCTTCTTAAATCACATCCGTAAACCTGCACGCCTGATTTCCGTGAAGGATTATTCTGCAATTCCAGCAAACGAGGAGCATGAACCACAGGGGCTATTGGAGAAAGAGGATCTCCAGGAGCGTTTGAGAATGGCCGTCATGGGGTTACCCGACGATCTTCGATTTTCTCTGACAGCCCATTTCTGGGCTGAGATTCCGGTTCGGGAGATAGCACGGATGGAAGGATTGAGTTCCATGGCCATTCGAAAACGGCTGAAACGTGCGCTGAAGCTCCTTGAAGCCTTCCTCGGAGAAGCGGAATCATGAAACGGATCACGCGAAAAACCCTGCAGGAACATCTCAGGAAAGGGGATTTCCCTCCCCCTTCCAGGGACCTCTTCTCTCGAATATTCCTTAATATTCCGGATGAAGTGCTTGGCGTGTCTCGCCCCTCAAAGGATGGAAGCCCCACTCCAACCCCTCTGAGGGCAGCTGCAGCCGTAGTGATCCTGTGTGCTCTGGGAATCCTTGCGGGTTTCGTTCTGGGTCGAATTCAACCGATTCGATCCTCGCTGCAGCGAGCCTTCAATTCATCCAACTCCCCGGACCGGCCCGTGATGAACGTAAGCCCCGATTCCCTGAATGAATCATCAGCTTCACAGGTTCCCCTTCACTCCGCACCAGATCCTGTCCGGAACGCCTCTTTCTTTTCGACGCCGGCTCGCTTTGTCTCCTCCAGGGATTTTCCTGTGGCCGAGGTTAACCTCACCGTGGATGCGGCACCCTTCAGGTTGTCCCGATATCTTCTGGAACGGGGATACCGTCCTCCCGGAGATCTTGTCGATCCGGCTGCATTCATCAATCACTTCGTTCAGCCGGTATGGAAAGGAGACAGCCCGGTATCCCTCGACGTAACCGGAGCTGCTTCTCCCTTTCATTCAGATCCCGAGCACAGGCTGATCCTGGTTCGCATCTCCAGCCGGGGAAAGACGGTTTCCAGCAGTGAACCCGATCGTTGTACTCTCATTCTCAACCTGGACGAAGCCGAGCAGCGAAATATCTCCGAAGCCGTCGCAGGAGCCGTTCCTGAATTCATCGCTACGATGGGACCCGGCACAAGTTTTGAATTGATTGCATCCCGCCAGATCATTGAATTCAAGGCGTTGGATCCCGGAGATCCTAGGACCGGTACGGCTCCATTTCCCCGGGTCGGGACCCTGGATGAAGAAATTTCTCCAATCCCTGAGTCCGGGAAGGGCCCTCATCGAATCTTTATCGTGACGCAGAAAGTGAATCGGAAACTCCCTGCCTCGGGCTCGGAAAATCCGGACCCCACAACACAGATTGATCTCTCCAGGATTACCCGCGACATTCCCAGAATCGAAGAAGGTCCCGACGCTCAACTTTTTATCACTCAGGAAGCGGCCCGGCGGGTTCTTCGAAAAATCTCCGAAATGGAAGAACCGGTCGCCCGGGATGCCCGGGTCGAAATTCACTTTGAGCCATCAGCTGTTGAATCCTATCGATCACTCTCGAGCGTCAGGGGAAAGGAAACGGCCGCTCGAAGTTCCATCCTTCCAGGAACAACTCTTCCGGGCAACTTTACTTCGGCTGCGATGTACGAACTAAGAATCCGTCCTGATCGGTCGGACCACAAACCCCTCGCCACCGTAACATTGACCTACCGTCCCTCCGACCATCCACGGACGAAGATCGAAATCCGAAGAGAGATCTACTTTGACGATCTTTCCACTTCCTGGGAAAAGGCACCTCTGGAATTTCAACTCCCATCCCTGGCCGCAGAATACAGTATGATCCTTCGGGAAACGTCTAAGGATCCGAAGGATCAGATTGAAAACCTCTATCAAAAGATAATGGCGCTGTCGAGGGATCAGAGCCGTGACCCTCGCTGGAAAGAACTTCTTTCTCTTGTGGATTCAACCCGGACCGCATACAGAACCGCCGTTGTGGTCGGTAACGAGTCAATCATTTACCCCCCAAAAGGAGAATAACAATGATCCATTGGAAAGCTCTATTCATCATGCCCTTTGTTCTTGCCGCAACCCTGCTCGCCGCACCGGTTCCTTTCCCCGGTGAAGAACCCCTAATCTGGAGCCATGCCTCTCAGGAAACGGCCTATCTTGGAGTCGTCCTCCGGGAAGTGACCGCAGATGACCTTCGGAATTCATCCTTGAAAGAAGAGGCTGGAGCTGTCGTAATCCGTGTGGAGGAAGGGAGCCCCGCCGCCAAAGCAGATTTCAAGGAAGGTGACGTCATCGTTCAATGGAACAGGACGCCGGTGGAGAGTGCCCTGCAGCTTAAACGGTTCGTCCGGGAAACTCCTCCGGGCCGAAAAGTCACACTGAACGTGGTCCGGGACGGAAAGGAACTATCCCTTCGGCCCGCGCTGGGAACAAGGCCCCCGGCCCCCGATGTGCCGGATCTGTTCCGCATCCACGAGGGAGACAGGGATCATGACGATATCATGAAGTGGATGAACGCAGAGGGAAAGGAGTTCTCCTTCCCCGGGAAAAAAATGGTGTTTCTGACGACGGGAAAACCCAGGCTGGGCGTCGAGCTTCAAAACCTCTCCGGTCAGCTGGCAGAATATTTCGGAGTAACGGATGGGAAAGGAGTCCTGATCGCCGCCGTCCTGGATGACTCTTCCGCAAAAAAAGCAGGGCTTCGAGCCGGCGACATCATCGTGGCGATTGACGGCAAAGTGGTTGAGAATTCGAGCGACCTTCAATCCCTCATTATGGATAAGGACGAAGGGAGCATTACGATTAAGATCATCCGCGATCGAAAGAAACAGGAGGTAAAGGCCGAGCTGGGTCCGGCTGAAAGAACAGAGCATTGTGATAAAAAAATGATAAAGGAGATGGTGTTTTCCCCGGGAGATGACGGCGAGGAAAAGTTCATCCAGGTTCACGTTACGGGTGAACCCGATTCTCCTGAAGTGGAAATGAAAAACATCAGAGTCATCGTCGATGATCGTAACGATGAGAACGTGAAGGTGATTCACCGCATCGAATCAGACGAACCGGCCATCTGATTTCAGGCCGCCTCCATTGAGCAGCCCCGGGATTCCCGGGGCATTTTTTCTTTTTCACATGATCTTCCCGACCCGCAGCAGAAACTCATCGCCCCCATACCTGTAAGCTTTGACTCATGGTGGAACAGGCAATGTCATATACCGAAAACCATTTGGAAAAACCTCAAGATCCACGGATCCGAAACGGTTATAAAAGGAGGGGATATCAGTCCCGAGGTAGAGTTCCTTTATCTCCAGCCTCGAGGCATAGCGGAGCAATCTTTTCACAAGATCCGTTCCAGTTCCACGCCCACGGTAATCGGGAAGAACCAGGAGAGCGGCAAGCCAGGGAGTCCAGTCCGGCCTCTGCTCGGCATCATTTTCTACGAGGTTCACGGTTCCAATGGGCGTGCAGCCTTCCATGGCCAGAAGAGAGAGGGGTACCCGGTCGGGGGAGCAGGCCTGTCGGAGCCGAAGCTCCATTGTGGCCTCCGTGTGACCGGGTCGTTGAGACCACCATTCCCTGTGAATCCATCCAGCAACGGCCTTGACATGTTGAGGCTGCTCGAAGAGATGGCAGATTGTAATCGACCCCGAGTTCACCATATTCCCATTTTACCCTGCCGACAAAGGGCCTCAAAGGATGATTATGGAGTTCTTCCGGCATCCCGGGGCTATTGTATATTCCATTGACGGGTATAATATTTTTCATGCACATCCTTCGAGCGGCAGGGCTTATTCTCCTGCTGTTTCCGGCAATACCTCTTCAGGCTCTCGATCCGATGAAATCGATCGACCAGTATGACCACACCATGTGGAATACCGAAGATGGTCTGCCTCAGAATTCAGTCACTGCAATTCTCCAGACCCGCCTCGGGTATATCTGGTTCGGAACTCAGGAAGGATTGGTTCGCTTTGATGGTGTTCGATTTGATATTTTCGACAAATCCAATGTAAAGGCTTTCGCCTCCAACAGCGTAACCTGCCTGGCGGAAGACCGGGAAGGTTCGTTATGGATTGGAACGACCGATGGCCTGCTCAGGTATCGTTCGGATTCATTTCAGCACTTTGGTGAAAAAGAGGGCCTTCCAGGAAGAACGGTAAACTGCCTGTGGTCTGAACCGGATGGATCCATCCTTGCCGCCACAGATTCCGGCAATCTGTTTCAATTTGGATCGAATCGATTCACACCCGTAATTCAGGGCACTCTCGAACCGAATGATTCAATCCGTACGATTTTCAGAGATCGTTCCGGCATCTTGCACATCGGTACGGTTCGCCAGGGAGCGGGACAGATCAATTCCAGAGGAGAACTGATCCAGGATTCAGAGAAGGAGCTCCGAAACGTCCCGATCCGCTGTATTGCGGAGGCTCAGAACGGAGCCTTATGGTTCGGAACATCCGGACAGGGGCTTGTTTCGATTCATAAGGGTAGGATCCGAAAGATTGGAACACGGGACGGGCTATGCGATGAGATCGTATCAACTCTACTTGTCGATCGAGACGAAAATCTCTGGATCGGCACCTTTGGGGGCCTGAACCGGATTCGACAGGATGGATCAATGGACTCTTTTCAGGTTATGGAGGGAAGTGCCACGAATGTAATCCTGAGCCTCGAGGAAGATCTCGAGGGGAATCTCTGGGTGGGAACTTCCGCCGGGGGTCTGCATCGGTTTAAAAATGGGACGTTCACCACGCTGACGCAGGCTTCCGGGATGAAAAATGACGATGTATTTTCCATCTGCCAGGATGGGAAAGGAGCTATGTGGTTCGGGACTTACGGCGGGGGAGCTTATCGACTGGACCAGAATATCCTGACTTCTGTCTCAACAATAAATGGACTATCCAGCGATGTTGTCCTTTCCGTTCAGGCTTCCCGTAATGGAAGCATATGGATCGGCACGGCGGAAGGTCTGAACCGGCTGGACAATCACGGTATTCGTACCTACACGGTACGGGATGGACTGAAAAGCAATACGATCACAGCCATTTATGAAGACCATGAGGGAGAGCTCTGGATTGGGACAGACGGTGGAGGGTTGAGTCATCTGACCGGAGACCGTTTCACAACCTGGTCCCTGGAGGATGGACTGAGCCATCCGATTGTCACAACGGTTCTTAAGGACCGGGAAGGAACAGTATGGGTTGGAACGGATGGGGGGGGTCTCAATTATCTTCAGGACGGGAAAATTCATCATGACAATCGGGATGGACTTGCAGAGGGAATGATCATGGTTCTGTACCAGGATGGGGAAGGTGATATCTGGATCGGGACCTTTGGAGATGGACTCTATCGTATTTCTGGAAGCGAGGTTCAACACTGGACGATGAGGGAAGGCCTTTTCAATGACGCAATCTTTGAAATTCTTGAAGATGATTCATCCCATCTATGGATGAGTACAAATAAGGGTGTCTTTTCCGTCACAAAATCCCAGCTGGACGACGTGGCCCGTGGGAGGTTGGACCGTGTCGGGTGTAAAACCTACGGAACCCGGGATGGGATGAAGAGTAACGAATGTAACGGCGGTGTTCAGCCCGCCGGCTGCAGATCAAAAGATGGGAGGCTCTGGTTTCCGACGCTGAAGGGAGCTGTGGTCGTGGACCCTGAGCATACGGTCACCAATACCATTCCTCCCCCTGTCGTCATCCAGAAGGTCCAATCGGGAGACAGGGTTTACTCAGGGCGGACACCAATCGTACTGGAGCCCGGGTATGACAAATGTGAATTCCACTATACCGGCCTGTCTTTTTTCGACCCTGACCGCGTATTGTTTCGATACATGCTCTCAGGCTATGACCATTCCTGGGTCGAAGCCGGGAAAAGGAGGACGGCATTTTATACGGGGCTGAAGCCGGGGCGCTATACCTTTCGGGTCATTGCATGCAACAGTGACGGAATATGGAATGAAGAGGGCGCCACGGTATCCCTGACCCTGCTGCCCTTTTTCACACAAACCGTCTGGTTTTACCTTCTTCTTTCTCTTATTATCGGGTTGGGAGTCCTGGGGCTGTATCGTATTCGCGTCAACCACCTGCGCCGCAGGGAGAGAGAACTCGAACGCCTGGTGGATGACCGGACCCGAGATCTCCTGAGCGTGACCCGTGAACTGGAATCAGCTAACAAAGAACTCCAGCGCCTCTCCTCTCAGGATGGTCTCACGGGAATTCCCAACCGGCGTCTCTTCGAGGAGACCCTTGATGGGGAGTGGCGGCGCTCTCTTCGAACGGAAACTCCCCTGTCCATCATCATGATTGATATCGATCATTTCAAGGCTTATAACGACAGTATGGGACATATCAAGGGAGATGAATGCCTCAAAATCGTCGCGGATACGTTATCGGGATGTTTACGACGTCCCGGGGACCTTCTGGCACGATTCGGCGGAGAAGAGTTTGTCGCGGTGCTCTTCAACAGCGACGAACAGGGTGCGCTTTACACTGCGGAAACCATGAGGAATGCCGTACGAAAACAGGCACTTCCTCACCCATCCTCTCCAATCGATACCGTCGTGACCATCAGTCTTGGTACTGCAACCTTTCGTCCTTCGCCCTCCACTTCCGCAACAGCTCTGCTGTCTGCTGCGGATGATGCCCTGTACGAGGCCAAGCGAGCCGGGAGGAATACCGTTTGCCAGAGTGTCCTGAATGGCTGAAATGAAAGACTTTTCTTTACCATGCATGGGATTTGGTGTATAGTGAGTCAATGATTTCTTTGATTCTGTGGGCCCTTCTTTTTTTCCCAACACTGGATGCCCAGCAGGTGCAAAGCCGAATAACGGAAATCAGGGGCCTGCCCTTTAAGCACTCCGTAACCGTAAAATCCATGGATCGGGAGGCTCTCGATCCATTCATTCAGCGGGCCCTGAAGGACACATACGGAGATCATGTCGAGGGACTGGAACGCTGGCTGAAGGCCCTCAGGCTCATTCCAGAGAACACGGACATGGTTGCCGATCTTCTCAATCTATACAAATCGCAGGTCGCGGCATTCTACGATCCCAAAGATCAGGTCTATTACGTAATTCGGGGCGTCGGAGACGAAGGCATGGTAGCCGACATGGTTGCCCTCCACGAATTCACTCATGCACTCCAGGATCAGTATATGAACCTGGACTCCCGGATGACCCGTCTCATGGGGAACCATGATGCCCAGATGGCCCTTCAATCGGTCCTGGAAGGAGAAGCCACCATACTCATGATGGCTGACCAGTTTGGAAAGCTTGGAGGGGGCGATCTTCGAGCTTTCTCTGATTCTCTGGACCTCTTCGCCCCGACCATGACGGATATCATGGGAGATTTCCCACCCTATCTGATTCACGAAATGGTCTTTCCCTATCTCCAGGGAGCGCGGTTTGTCATCGAAAAAACCGATGGAGGAAAGAATTTCAAGGCCCTGGATCAGTGGTATGCCTCACCTCCCTGTTCGACAGAAGCCATTCTTCATCCGAACCAGAAGACATCTTTCCCGGCTGATTTCAGCAGGATGATCAACAAAACTGCTCCCGGGAGTTGGGATCTCACATTCGGTGACACATTGGGAGAATCCACCTGGAGTTATATCTTTCATACAACCGGCGATAAAGAAAGGGCGGAACGGGCAGCCGCAGGATGGGATGGAGATCGTGTTGGACTCTTCACGCGAGGGAAAAATGAAGTCACGGTCTGGCTTTCCCGATGGGATTCCAGATCGGACAGGGAAGAAGCGGAATCCGCATTGAAGGATTACCTGAAAATGTCAGAATTACCCTTTGAAATCCTTTCCGGAGAAAACGTTTTCGTAGCAGTGACCGGTGAACCAGGGGATCGAAGGGGATTCATAAAAAAAATCACCAGACGACTCAAGCAGATGGAGGAGGTACATGGGTATGACTGCGCAAGCGAATGAAGTCCAATCACTTCTTCAATTCAAAGAAAGTCTCACAGAAATCATTAACCAGATCCATGGAGCCCAGAATATAAAAGAAATCATCGTGGATCTGAAGACCCGGATTCTGGACCTCCTGGGCGCCGAGCGGATTACCATATACGCCATCGACACAAAGAACCAGCAGTTGTACAGCCTTTACAAAGAAGGTGAAGAACTGAAAGAGATTCGGGTACCCCGTAACTTTGCATCGATTGTGGGATTCTGTGCTCTTTCAAGACAGACCGTTCGTCTTAAAAATGCCTATGATCCTGAAGAATTAAAGGCCCTTCACCCCAAGCTGGACTTTGACTCTTCCTGGGATAAAAAATCGGGGTTTACAACCGCCCAGGTCCTGGCGGCACCGATTCTTTACGATAAGTACATCATGGGAGTTCTTCAGCTCCTGAATAAAAAGGGAGGCGGAGAATTTACCAATGCGGATCAGGCGGCGGCACAGGAGATTGCGAAAACCCTGGGAATCGCCTTTTACAACCAGAGACGGATAACCCGGGCTCAGCAGCCCAACAAGTATGGATACCTGATCGACAAGGGGCTGATTTCGGAGAAGAACCTTGAAGATGCCGTCAGCTATGCTCGAATGAATAACCAGGAAATCAGCCATGTCCTGGTGGAAAAGTACCGGATCGCAAAAGAGGAAGTCCTGAAAAGCCTGGGGCAATTTTTCAATTCCGGCCACTTTGTTTTCGACGGAACCCAGATGATGCCTGAAGAATTTCGCCAGAGACTCAACCCCGAATATCTGAAAAAAGTCCTTGTCGCGCCGCTGTCCAAAAAAGGCGGAACGGTTCAGGTCGCCATGGAGGACCCCACAGATCTGGCCAAAATTGACATTGTCCGAATGATGCAGCTGGCCCCCCGGCATGAATGTCTTGTTGCCATACCCAGGGATATCCAGGATTACATCAACACCTCCTATGGGATCGAGGAAACCGAGGTAAAATCCGATCTGGCTGAAATTCTGGGTGAACTGGAAGCCGAAACCGAAGAGGTGGTGGATGAGGATGCTCTGGGTGTCGACGAAGCCGACAACGCCATCGTTCGACTGGCCAACCAGATCATCAAGGATGCGTATCAGCAGGGCGCCTCGGACATCCACGTGGAGCCCTATGGGAAGAAGATGCCCACAAGGATTCGTTTTCGAATTGACGGCGTCTGCCATGTGTACCAGGAAATTCCAGCCACACATCGCAATGCCGTGATATCAAGGCTTAAGATCATGTCCAATCTTGATATTTCTGAACGTCGAAAACCTCAGGACGGGAAAATCAGATTCCGCATGAAAACGGGTACGATCGAGCTTCGTGTGGCCACCATTCCCACTACCGGCAGTGAAGAAGACATCGTCATGAGAATCCTGGCGGCATCCAAACCGATCCCTCTGGAGAAAATGGGATTTTCCGAACGAAATCTCTCCGCCTTTTACGAAGTTGTTTCAAAACCCTATGGAATCGTTCTATGTGTAGGTCCTACCGGATCGGGAAAGACAACAACCCTGCACTCGGCCCTGGGATACATTAACACCCCGGAACGAAAAATCTGGACAGCGGAAGACCCCGTGGAAATTACGCAGCCCGGGCTGCGTCAGGTTCAGGTTCATCCGAAGATCGGATTTACTTTCGCTGCTGCGATGCGCTCGTTTCTCCGTGCCGACCCGGATGTGATCATGGTCGGTGAAATGCGTGACCAGGAAACGGCCCACATCGGCGTGGAAGCATCCCTGACCGGTCACCTTGTCCTTTCCACACTTCACACCAACTCCGCACCGGAAACAATTACCCGTCTGCTGGATATGGATATCGATCCATTCAACTTTGCCGATTCTCTTCTGGGCATTCTTGCCCAGCGTCTGATCCGGACCCTCTGCAAGAGCTGTAAAGAGTCCTACAATCCTTCCAGGGAAGAATTTGAGTCCATGGCTGCCTCCTTTGGACGAGAGGCTCTGGCAGCCAGACAGATCGAATGGAGCCCCGACATGACACTTTATAAACCGGTCGGTTGTCCCGAGTGTGCGGGAACGGGATATCGCGGACGAATGGGACTCCACGAGCTTCTTGTGGGAACCGACGAGGTCAAGCGCTTGATCCAGCAAAAATCGGTCGTGGAAGAAATCCGAAACCAGGCGATCAGTGACGGTATGACCACGCTGATGCAGGACGGGATCATCAAAGTTCTCCAGGGAAGTACGGACATGAAGCAGGTCCGGGCGGTATGTATCCGGTAGCCTGTATCCAGTTTCAACCCGCCTGGAAGGATCTTCAGGTAAACCTTGAAGCAATTTTGCAGTGGACGGACCGTGCGGGAGAGGTACGTGCCGTCTTTTTTCCCGAACTTGCCACGACCGGATACCTTTTTCAGAGCCGCGAAGAAGCGCTTCTCCTCTCCCTTACACCGGATGATCCGAGGCTGGACCCCCTGCGTCGAACGGCAGAACGATCCGGAAAGATGATCACCTTCGGAACCCCGATCCGGGAAGGAGATCATCTCTATAACAGCGCCCTGATCCTCCACCCCGACGGGAGCGTGCGTTCCTACCACAAAGTTCACCTCTTTGATCGTGAAAAAAACGTTTTCGATCCGGGCCCGGATGCTCCTGGACTAATTGAACTGGACGACCTGAAGGTGGGGGTTCTCATCTGCTTCGATTGGGCTTTTCCGGAGATCTGGCGTTCTCTGGCGATGCAGGGAGCCGATCTGGTTGTGTGTCCATCCAACCTCGTCCTTCCTGGAAAGGGTCAGAAGGGTGTCATCGGGCACGCTCTTTATAACCGGATCTATGTCGTCCTGCCCAACCGATATGGCGTGGAAGACGATCTTCGTTTTACGGGAGGATCCCTGATTGTGGGTCCGGATGGAGAAATTTTATGCGAGGCACCGGGCGTCGGAGATCGAATTCTTCGGTCCTGGATTGATCCGGCTCTTGCCCGAAACAAGCAGGTGACTTCCCGCAATCATCTCTTTAAGGACCGAAGACCCGGGTTTTATTAATGCAGTGTGTCCAGTGCGGAGCCAACCTGGAACAGCAGGACCTGGTTTCAACACAGACCTTTCCCGGAACGGACGCGGGCCGGTGCCGACATTGCGGAACGATCAATCTCATCACACAGGATGGCCCCCGATATGTGCTGATCTGTGATGTCTGCGCAGCTCCCTTTGCTTCTCCAACGGGACTGGGGCCGGGAGAAGAGATTTGTCCGGACTGCAGGGTACAAAAGCGAAGGGCCCCGGCCTTCCTGATTCCCCTCCTGGACAAGCTCTCCCGTGCCAGGGAAATCACACTGGGTAACGAAGCGGCCCGGAATATCCTGAAAAACAAAACCGTAATTCCTCAGGGTCCGACTGTCGTATGGTTAAATCGCGTTGTTTCCCTTCTCGGCAGTGAATCCCCAAGACCTGACCTTCCCTATTCCTGCATTCTCGTTCAGGATCCGGAACCCAATGCACTCTCCATTCCGGGCGGTATCATTCTTGTAAATACGGGGCTTTTCGACTTCGTTGAGCGGGAGGGAGAGATCGTCTTTGTCCTGGCCCATGAGGTGAGCCATATCTGCATGCGCCACGGGCTCCTGAACCTGGAGCACAGGGAAAAGATGGCTCCCATCCGTTTTCTGGCTAACCTTGCCGTTCTTCTGATAACGGGCGGTGCAGCCTGGTTTCTGATCCCCTTTGTCAATGTTCTCCTGGATGCAGAGAAAATGGGCTATGGAAGACAGCATGAGACGGAGGCCGACAAGATGGGGATGAGGCTCATGCTGGATGTGGGATATGATCCCACCCACGCGGCAATCTTTTTTGACCGCCTCGCGGCTCTACAGCCTTCATCTCAATATATGGCGTTTCTGGCCTCCCACCCCTCTCCCCTCGACCGTAGGAACGCGGTGCGTTCCTTTCTGCATGAACACCCCGTCGATCCTTCCCTGCTTCGCGGTAATGAAGTCGTCGGAAGAACGAAAAAAATTGCTTCACCGACCACGCAAAGGGGGAGATCCCCCATACCGGTCCAAAAGCCGTGCGGTTGTTGTTCCTGCTGCGGTTGCTCGGGCTTTCTCCTGGCTCTTCTCAGCCTTCTCTTGAGCTGCTGATCCTTTCTGTGCAGGTCAACGCGCACAGGTCTGAGCTCTGCCTCCATCGATGGAAATCGTCTCACCCGTGATCCACCCCGCATTTCTGGATGCCAAAAACAGGATCAGCTCCGCGACCTCTTCCGGGCTTCCAACCCGGCCCAATGGATGGGTATCTCTGGATCGTTCCAGAAATGCCTTATACGTCGGCTCGTCCATTCCCCCTGCTCGATGGAGGTTGGTGACTACCACTCCGGGATTGACAGCGTTGACTCGCACTCCATGAGGAGCCAGCTCCAGTGCGGCACACCGGGTCAGCTGGTCGACGGCGGCCTTCGAAACACAGTAGGCCAGGACTCCGGGAAAGGATCTCAGGCCTGTGACACTTGAAACGTTGACGACGGACCCTGATGATTGTTGCAGGAGTGGAAGGGCTAACTGCATAATGTGAAAAACCGATGTGGTATTGATTTCAAACATTTCAGAAAAAACGCCAATGGAAGTCGATTCCAGGGTACCGCTCCCAATAATGCCTGCGGCATTAACGACACTATCCAGCCGGTGAAATCGGTATTCACATTCCCCGACCAACTGTTGGCGAAAGGAGGCTTCCTTCAGATCCCCCGCGAGGGCGATTACCTCGCGTTTCATTGCTCGAATCCTCGCTTCCGTATCCGAAAGGCGCCCCCGATTCCGTCCCGAAATCACGAGGTCAGCTCCTCTATGGGCGAAGGCGATGGCTGTCGCCTTCCCAATGCCGGAGGATGCCCCTGTAACCAGGGCCACCATTCCCTGAAAAGAATTATGTTCGTCCATGTTTTCATTATAGCGCAGGAAGTTTGACGGAATGGTGCGATTCTGGGAAAATGGACTGCGAAGCCCTACGAGTCAACGACGCGATAAAAGGATTGAAATGGGACAGAACCGGACTGACCGACCAGCGGATCGAAGCCAGGGACATTTATGATCTCCCATAAGCTCATGTTGGAAAGTCTTCGTGACTCTGAGCGGAGATTCAGAAACATCGTTAACGAAGCCCCTATGGGCATGCAGATGTTCAAACTCACGTCATCCGGTGAGCTTATCCTTATGGGCGCCAATCCTGCAGCAGACTGCATTCTCGGAGTCGTTCACGACAATCTGATTGGAAAACCGATCCTGGAAGCCTTTCCGGGCCTTTCAGATACATCTCTGCCCGATACCTATCTGAAGATCGCCAGAGAGGGAACCCCGCTCAAGGTGGAGCATATTGAAGAACAGGATGGGTCCATTGTCAAAGCGTGCGAAATTCATGCCTTCCAAACCTCTCCCGGGATTGTCGTGGCCACAATTCTCAATGTTACGGATCGAAAAAGAGCAGAAGCTGAATTGCAGCGAACCCGTGCGGATATTGAAGCAACGGTGGAGAAACGAACCCGGGAACTTGCACGGGCCAATCAGCAGTTGAATCTTGAGATCGAAGAACGCCAGAGGGCTGAAACCACACTGCGATTCAAAACCACTCTATTGAAGGCTCAGTCCGAAACCTCGATCGAAGGGATTCTTGTCGTTGCTCCGGATGGAAGCGTCATTTCCTGCAATTCACAATTTGCAAAATTGTGGAATATTCCTGAGGAAATTCTTTCCACCCGGGATGATCAGAAACTCCTGGACCATGTTCAGAGTCAGCTGAAGGACCGGGAGGGATTTCTGGAAAAGGTCCGTGCTCTGTACGGCGACAAAGAACTCTGCAGCCGGGATGAGATTCCATTCAACGACGGCAGGGTATTTGATCGGTATTCGTCACCTCTCGTAGATGAGGAGGGGCGGTATCATGGACGCGTGTGGTTTTTCCGGGACATCACTGAAATGCGGAATGCCGAGCGGGCCCTGACCCAGGCCAAGATCACCCTGGAACAGCTCCTGAGCGTAGCACGTCAGCTGGAAGTTGCTGAATCCGAAGAGAAGGTTTATGATCTCGTAATCTCTGCAGTACAGAACATCCTGGGATTGAACTACGTTTCGGTCTACTGGATCGAAGTTGATATCCTCCAGCGCACAGCCGTATCGTCCGATCTTTCACTTCTCTCGCCTGAAACGATCTTTTTGAAGGACGTGAAAGATCTTCTTCCCTCCGATGAAGAGGATACGACCTATTTCGAGGATATCCGCAAGCGCCTGGCGGGCCCTGAACCCTGGCCGGAATTTCGATCTATGATATCGGGACTCCTGGGTGAAGATGCGATTCTCTTTGTCCTGGCCCGGGAAGAGAGGCTCCTTGGAGAACAGGACCGCGGCACGGTAGCCCTTCTCCTGGGTCACGCAGGAGAAGCCCTGAACCGGTTAAGGCTGGAACAGGAACTGAGAGACCAGGCCGTGCGGGATCCTCTCACCGGTGTCTACAACCGCAGATATTTCTTCCACATCCTTCAAAAGGAAGTCGAACGGGCCATGAGAAATCGAAGACCTCTCGCATTTCTTATGGCAGATATCGATCTCTTCAAGGACATTAACGACCGCCACGGTCACCATACAGGAGATGAAATCCTGAAAGCGGTAGCTGCTGTAATCCTGAAACGGGTCAGAAAGGTGGACACGGTTGTCCGATACGGCGGAGACGAGTTTCTCGTCATTCTTCCAGATACAGGGGATGCCGTGGAGGTGGTACGACAGAATATTCTGGACGAAATGAAAAACAATTCCCTGCTCTCGGATATTGCCGGATCCCCCGTCACCCTCTCGCTCGGTGGAGCCTATTGGAATCCACAAAGTCCGGATTCCCCTGAGGAAGCTCTGAAAAAGGCCGATCAGCAGATGTACAGGAATAAAAAAAGGACCCGCGAGAGCGGGTCCCTGCCTGGCTTGCCAGAAGAAAAGAACGAAATCGATTAACTCTCCCGTCCAAAAAAGGCATCACGTTCCGTTTCCAGGATTGCGGCATGATCATCTTCTTCTGCCGCAAGCTCCCTGTAAATATCCTTTTCCACCTCACTCTTCACGATGGCCTGGCACTCCCGGTAAAAATCACGCGTTTTGATTTCCATCTGGATGGCCTTGTTGTAGAGGCTCCGGATGGATCCCTTCGAGTCGGAAAAATCGATCCCATCCATTAACCAGTTGATAACACTCTCATCGAATCGTCGATCAATATCCAGATCTTCATGCACGTGATACCGTCGAGCGATCGTGTTAAAGTGCTCGATTTCCTTTTCCATAAAGTCCTTAAAGACTTCCTGAACCTCAGGGTCGGACACCTTTCCAGCCGCAATGCGGTAGAAATGGTAGGCATTACTTTCGAGCTCCAATCCCTTTTGAATGGGCTCCATCTTTTCATAATCGACATCCTGTGGCTTCTGAATTACGGTAAGCTTCCCGCCACAAAGATGGCAACGACCGTAAGGGACGGAAAAACCTTCAGATACCTTTGCGCATTGGTCACACTTCCAGGTAAAGGTAATTCCCGCGCAACAGATTGCATCATCATCTACAAATTCGTGGCACTTTGGACACTGGGTAGCCATGGTTTGCCTCCTAGTTGAGTTTTAGATAAGAAAGGATGCCGGCAGCGGCTCTGCGGCCCGCACCCATGGCCAGAATGACGGTAGCGGACCCGGTGACAATGTCTCCTCCAGCAAAAACACCGGGATAGGATGTCATCTGCGTGTCGGAATCGACTTCGATGTAGCCCCATTTGTTCAGATTCAGACCCGGTGTGGTCTGGGCAATAATCGGGTTGGCCTTGGTGCCCAGGGCATAGATCACCGTGTCCACGTCAAGGAAGTAATTGGAGCCCTCCTTGGGTACGGGACGTCTTCGTCCACTGTCATCCGGCTCACCCAGTTCCATTTTAATGTTCTCCATCCTGGCCACCCATCCGTTCTCTCCATGAAGAGCAACGGGGGCGGTCAGCCAATGGAACTGAACGCCTTCTTCCATTGCGTGGTGTAATTCTTCGATACGGGCAGGGCTCTCCTTTTCAGATCGCCGATACACGATGTAGACGTTTTTCGCACCCAGTCGAAGGGCAATCCTCGCAGCATCCATTGCCGTGTTTCCACATCCAATGACGGCGACATTCTCTCCCATATCCACCGGAGTGTCATATTTAGGGAATTCGTAGGCTTTCATCAGGTTTGCCCGGGTCAGGAATTCGTTGGAGGAAAGAACACCGTTCAGAGACTCACCCGGAATTCCCATGAACTTCGGGAAACCGGCTCCAGTCCCGACAAAGACGGCATCAAACCCACGCTCGTGAATCAGTTCGGGAATTGTGAAAATCTTTCCGATGATCCGGTCAACCTCAATCTTAACACCCATTTTTCTGAGGGTATCGATTTCCTGCTGTACGATTTCCTTTGGAAGTCTGAACTCCGGGATCCCGTACATGAGGACTCCACCCGGAACATGAAGGGCCTCATAGATAACCACCTCGCATCCGGCCTTTGCAAGATCCGCCGCACAGGTCAGCCCGGCAGGTCCGGAACCTACGATGGCAACCTTCTTTCCGTTTGGGGTTATCCTGGGGATTTCAACCCACCGGTTCTTAAGGGCCATGTCCCCGACAAAGCGTTCGAGTCTGCCTATGGCTACCGGTTCCAGTTTCTTCCCCACGATACAACCGGCTTCACACTGAGTTTCCTGGGGACAAACCCGTCCACAGATCGCAGGAAGCAGATTTGCATCGGTCAGGATGACATAGGCTTTCTTGAAATCGCCTTCTTCCACTGCTTTGATAAAGGCCGGGATATCAATGCCTACAGGACAACCGGGAACACAGAGAGGTTTCGGGCACTGAAGACAACGCCTGGATTCATCCGCAGCATGCGCATCCCTGTATCCGAGCGCAACTTCTTCGAAATTTGTCCTTCGTACTTCAGCGGGCTGCTCGGGAATCGGAGTTCGAGTTGGCTGAATTGTCTTAATTGTCTTCTTCTCAGACATGATACCTCCTAGATCCCGTGCTTCTTCGTGAGCTGGCATTCATGCTCGTAGAGTTCAAGGGATTTCTTCTCGAATTTCTCAAAGCGTCTCTGTCTCATCATGAGTTCATCAAAATCCACCTGGTGACCGTCAAAATCGGGACCATCCACACAGGCGAATTTCATTTCTCCTCCCACCGTGACTCTGCAGCTTCCGCACATTCCGGTACCGTCAACCATGATGGAATTTAGAGAAACGATTGTTTTGACACCAAAGGGTTTTGTCACGTCACTGCAGACCTTCATCATAATCAGGGGCCCGATGGCGACCACCAGGTCCACTTTGATCTCCTCAAGGACGCGCTTCAGAGGATTTGTAACGAGACCCTTTTCTCCGAAGGAGCCATCATCAGTGGTGATGATCAGTTCATCGCTGTACTTCCTGAATTTGTCCTCCCAGAAGATCAGATCCCTGGATCGAAACCCGATGATGGAGATGGTCTTGTTTCCGGCCTCCTTGAAGGCGCGAAGCTGAGGAAATATCGGGGCGACTCCCAGTCCGCCCCCCACCATGACAACGGTCCCGAAATTTTCGACATGGGATGGAATGCCCAGTGGGCCTACAAAGTTCAGGAGAGAGTCTCCCTCTTTGAACTCCATCATTTCGCGGGTATCCTTACCCACAGCCTGAATAACAACCGTGATGGTACCTTGCTCCATGTCAAAATCCGCGATGGTCAGGGGAATCCGTTCGCCGGTTTCTTTATGGCGAACCATGAGAAACTGGCCGGGTTTTGCGGCCTTTGCCATGTCCGGGTCACGGACTTCCCAGAGAAAGGTAACGGGTGAAAAAACCTCTTTCCGAACAATCGGATACACATAGCCCTCCTAGATCAGGATTCGATTGAGTATGCCAAACTCGACCGTAAGTGTCAACAAAAGAAGACTGTGGAAGTGTAGAGGAAGTTCAGTTTCCCGAAGGATTCAGCTACCAGGATGGATTCCAGGTTGAAATCGCGCCGGGAATGACTTCGATATGAGCCGGTAACGTTCCATAGGGATCCCCATCAATTTCCAGATGAGCTCCCTCACACGTTACGATGGAAATTCTCTTCCCTTTTCTGACATTCACATCATTCCGTCCTGGATGACGGGCCCGATAGAGATCGACCGCCAGCTTGAGAATCGCGGGGTAGGGCCGCCAGGGAAGGGTGACCACCTCCAGAATACCATCTGAGATATTTGCCTCGGGGGCAATGGGCATTCCTCCACCAAAGAAACGTCCATTCGCAATCGCGACAACCAGGCTTCGCTCATGCGTATACTTCTCCCCGTCGATACGAAGGTTCAATTCGCATGCTTTAAATTTCAGCGAACAGCGAATGGCCGTAACGATATAGAGAAGAGAGGCGGGAAGATGGGGCACCTTACTCTGAATACGCTCCACAACCGCACCGGAAAGACCCGTTGATACAACGTTTAATCCATAGCGGGCTCCGAGATCGCTCTCCACACGAAAACAATCACAGGTAAACAATGGGGATTGTGTTCCAGCCCTCCTGTGAATATGAAGGCTGCGAATGAAATCGGCTCCTCGACCCCCCGCCAGAAACCCGAGCGACAGGGGAAGCTGAAGCCGGTACACCACATTGACCGTTTCAGAAAAAGTACCATCTCCCCCAAGGATAAGGATACGGGACAAGCCTTTTTCCGCAGCCCGGGTCAGCTCGTCTCTGAGTTCATCTCGGGATTCTGGAATAACAATCGTCAGCCCGGGAACTTCCCGGCGTGCCCGCTTAACAACCCTTCGCCACGGCCCTCCCCCTTTTGGGTTGACGACCAGGAGATCCGCTGTATTCATTCGGAAATGACGAGATTTCTACCCCGGGCCTTTGCCTGGTAGAGGAGACGATCAGCACGGGCGAGCAACTCATCCGGACCATGATCTCCCATGGAGAGGGATGCTACACCGATGCTGATCGAACAGCGAATCGAGGCAGCTTCCCCGGGAAAATCAAAGCCTTCGATCGACGCACGGATTTTTTCCGCCACCTCCCTGGCTCTGTCAATCCCGGTATGGGGGAGCAGCAAAACAAATTCCTCGCCCCCGTAACGGGCGACAATATCGGAAACCCGTACCTTTACCGTCCGCAGGATCAGGGCGGCCACCTCCGAAAGAACGACATCCCCCTGCTGGTGGCCATACCGGTCGTTAATTGCTTTAAAATAATCCAGGTCCATCATGCACAGTGACAGCGGGTAACTGTACCTTTTGGCCCGTTCAAATTCCGAGACAAACCTCTGCCGGAAATCACGCTTGTTACTGATTCCGGTCAATTCGTCGGTAACAGCCTGCTGGTGTATTTTCTCCATCGCATTTATGTTGATACATGCGAGAGAGATCTGAGAGCTGAGAACATCGAGGACCTGTTTCTCATCCGCAAGAAATGGGGAATCACTGAGTCGAAACAGCGCCAGCAGACCCGGTGTCATCCGATCCCGCTCGAAGGAAACGCCGATTCGATCGACAATCGCCTTTCCCCGGCAGGGCTCCATTTCCTCAAGATCCAGTTCGATGGAAAATTCAGTTGGTACAAAGGGGAGAGCAACAACAAGGTTCATCAGCTCCCGAGCTGAGCGGATTGCCTCCCTCTTGACTTCAGGAGAAACACCTGTCCGACTGAGAAGGTAAACTTTCAGCTCCGCTCCTACCGTAAGAGCGATGCCAATATCATAATCCACGGCGGAAAAGAGACGTTTGAATGATTCCAGGAATACTTTGCTGAAGTCCAATTTTTCCAGACTGGTCAGGATGATGGATGCTGTTTCTTCGAGAAACACCATGTGATCGAGGAACCTGGAGATGGACCCTGAGGATTCTGTAACGGGCGAAGTGATCCCTGACGATTCCTCATCGGAGAACCGCTCACGCCATTCCTCCTCCAGCGTGACAAGATTATTAAAAAAAACGGAAAGCTCTTTTTGTTCCGATACGGGGGGAAGGCTGAACATTTTCTGTCTCCCCTTTTTCTTGACAACGAGAATACCCTCCCGGGACATACGGTTCACGAGTTCCTTTATGGTTTCACGATCCGTATCAAATCGTTCACGAATAATTTTTTCCGGTACCGGATCGTTTGAATAATCAACAATAAAAGCGACAATTTTCAGAGGGCTGATTTCCGACGGTTTCACAGGGCACCATCTCCCAAAATGGGGAAAACGGGCAGGAGAAATGATGCAGAACCCCGGATCACCTGGCGTGAACCGGTTCTTACATAGAGATCTGTAACCATGCTTCCGGGGTAGAATCGTTCCATGATTGGATTCAAACTATTGTATCAGATGGAACGCTCGATGTCCTTCCCTTCGTGTTCGTTCTGTGGTTGGCGCTCTCCGGGACCTGGGGTATGATGAGAATATGAAACGATTGGTCTCCTTCCTGTGGATATGCAGTATGTTCTTTCTTTCATGCAACCGGCTCGAGCCTACGGCCACTCTTCTCCTTCAGGATGGCAGGGTTTACACCAACCCCGCAGAACCTCCCCGGAACCTGGACATCCTGATCACAGGTTCCACCATTTCCAGAGTGGGCTCCGATCTGGAAGCGCCTCCCGGCTGTCGCGTCCTATCCCTCCACGGAGCCACCGTCTTTCCTGGCTTTGTTGACGCACATGCCCATCCGGCAGGGTTGGGAAAAGCCATGTCACAGCTGGACCTGAGAGGTGTTCCAAGTCTGGAGGACCTTGTTGAGCGCACCCGCAGGTATGCTCAAACAATCGATACCGATCACTGGGTTGTCGGACGCGGATGGGATCAGAATCTCTGGAAAAACCCGGAGATGCCGGATAACCGGCTTTTATCGGAAGAAATCACGGATCTACCCGTCTTTCTGGAACGTGTTGATGGTCATGCTGCCCTCGTAAACCAAAAGGCACTTCATCTTGCCGGGATCGATGCCGATACACCTTCTCCCGACGGCGGGGAAATTCTTAAGGATCAGCAGGGCATCCCCACAGGAATTCTGATTGACAGGGCCCAGGAGCTGGTTGAAATGCTTATTCCTCCTCCAACGATCGAAGACAGGATGGATCACCTTCGGAAGGCTATGGATTTCTATGCCTCCCTGGGTGTCACGTCTGTTCATGATGCGGGTGTAGATGAAGTGATCCTGGATGCCTATTTCGCTCTCGCGCGAGAGGGAAAGATGAAGGTATTTTCCAATCTCATGCTGGATGATAATCCGAAACTCCTGGACTCCTGGTTTCAAAGAGGTCCCTATGAAGATCGATGGTTACGGATCAAAACTATCAAATTATACGCAGACGGGGCTCTGGGAAGCCGGGGAGCCTGGCTCCATGAATCCTACAAAGATCGCCCGGGATACATGGGCCTGATGGTGACTCCTCTCGAACATATCCGCACCGTATGCGAAATGGCATCCAGGCACAATTTCCAGGTGGCAACCCATTGCATTGGAGATCGTGCTGTGGACGAAGTGATTACCATTTACGCGGATTCCATCAAAGAAATGGACCCGAATCCCAGATGGCGGATTGAGCATGCCCAGGTGATTACTCCCGAGGCTCTTCCCGTGTTTCAGCGATGGATGATCTATGCCAGTATGCAACCCTATCACTATGTCTCTGACCGTCCCTGGGCCCCGGATCGGATAGGAGACCGGATGGACTATGCCTACGCATGGAATCTCTTTCTTGAAAACCAGATTCCTCTATGCTTTGGTTCCGATGCTCCCGTCGAATCTCCCGATCCGCTTCAGGGATTTGAGGCTTCCCTGGAAGGACCCCATCGGATTTCTGCCGCTCAGGCTCTCTGTGCCTACACCTTGACAGCCCAGTCAGCCGGACGCCAGGAAAGGCTTCGGGGACGAATTGAATCGGGGGCCAGTGCGGACATTTCAGTGTTTGACCATGATTTCGTCTCTGATCCCGCGACCGTGTCCGTGGCCCGATGCCGGCTCACCCTTGCTAATGGTACAATTACCCATGGAGGTGAGTGGTGATGCGCTTTCTGTGTCTCCTGCTTCTGATGATGGCGTGCAGCCCGGCATCTTCCAACCATGAGAGGAAAATGATCGACACTTCAATTCAACAGCGGACAGAAATGGTGGAAGAACAGATCATTCGCAGGGGTGTAAAAGATCCCGATGTTCTTCGCGCGATGAAGGTTGTTCCCCGACACAGGTTTGTACCGGAAAACTTCAGGGCCGAGGCCTATGCCGATTACCCGCTTCCTATTGGGGAAGGTCAGACCATTTCCCAGCCCTATATCGTTGCCCGGATGACGGAATTGCTTCATGTAAATAAAGGAGACCGCGTTTTAGAGGTTGGAACAGGATCGGGCTATCAGGCCGCCATTCTGGCTGAGATGGGTGTGGAAGTCTATACCATTGAAATATTGCCAAGTCTTGCACGCCATGCAAAGGAAATTCTAGCCTCTTTGAACTATCCCAACGTCACGGTCCTGGTCGGTGACGGGTATAAGGGATACCCTGAAGCGGCGCCCTACGACGGGATCATCGTCACGGCAGCTTCACCCAAGATTCCTGAACCGCTCCTTCAACAACTCAAGGTCGGAAAAAGAATGGTAATTCCCGTTGGGCGATATGTTCAGGAGCTCAAAGTGGTCACAAAGGAAGAGGGCGACGCCATGGTTCAGGATGTCATTCCGGTTCGTTTTGTTCCCATGATCGGAGAGGTCGAACGGACTGAAGAATAGGCCTGCCTGATTGGAAAGGCCACAATATCCTCCATGTAGATGGGCGATGCAATCCTGACTCCATCCCGGGACACAGAAATATGGGCTACTCCAGCCATCGATGGGAAAGGGTAAGAAATCCCACGGGATAGTCTTCATGTTTAACCTGAAAGATTCCCTTTTCCCTGACCTGATGAAAGACGTTCAAGCCCGCTTCATCAACCAGAAAGACGGTGATATCAAAACTGCCCTTTAAAAAGGGAACCTTATCGATCACAAGCGTTGCTTCATAATGATCTCGTCCAGAATAGACGGAAGGCGTAGTCGTTGAGAAAACGGGCAATCCCGCAGAATGATCAAGAACAATGCCAAGACGGAAATTCAGGTCAGGATCCTTCGATTTCCACTGTACATGGATGGACAGTCTGTCTCCCGGCCGCCCCTCCCCTTCGATCGTAACAGAGGTAACCATTGCGGGAAGATCGGATAGCGTATCCCTGCCGCCCGATTCAAGAGCCTGACGGCGCGAGTTGAGGTAGGTTTCATAGGCAACCACCACATCATCACTTTTCCCCGCCATGCGTACCATGCCGCCATCCAGCCACAGGGCTTCATCGCAGAGCTGGGAAATATAGTAGAGCGCATGGGTGCAAAGTAGAATGGAACGTCCCATTTCACGGAACTGACGGATTTTATCAACGCATTTCTTCTGAAAATACCCGTCCCCAACCGCCAGAGCTTCATCAATGATCAAAATATCGGGATCTACGTGGGTGGCCACCGCAAAGGCAAGGCGCATAGCCATACCCGTCGAGTATGTTTTCACCGGCCTGTCAATGAAATCCCCAAGCTCTGCAAATTCGACCATGCTCGGAAGCCGTTTCCGGATCTCACCTTCGGTCAGACCGAGCATGGCCCCATTCAGCACGGCATTATCCCGTCCGGAAAATTCACCATGAAATCCCATTCCCAGCTCCAGGATTGCCGCCACTCTCCCCTGAATCCGTATTTCACCCGAAGTTGGAAATGACGTTTTCGCAATCAGTTTCAGCAACGTCGACTTTCCGGCACCGTTTACACCAATCAGGCCGAGACTGCGACCATGGGACAATGCGTATGTGACATCCTTCAGGGCACAGATCTCCTGATGGCGTTTAACTGAAGAAAAAACCTCGAGAATTCGATCCCGAGGCTTTGGATAGATACGATAAGTTTTCGAGACGTCAACCAGCTCTAATACCACTCCCGCTCAACCTCAGTTTACCTTTGGCGGCTCCTTCAGCGCGGTGATAAAGATACCATCATTGACACCGTTATCCACCACTGAAGCGTAAAGGTACCCTCCCTGTCCGGACGTAACTTCAACCCGAACGGTTCCGGCCAGAACATCGATTTCTCCGAAGATATCCGTCAGTTTTGCCTGGCGGGCAGAGAGAGGATCTACCGTATAACCCTGGCTGATCCGAACCGGATTCCCTTCCGGATCGTACAGGGTCAGATTCATGACCAGCGGGGTAGTGCTGGATACGTTAACAAAACCAATATTTGTCCGCCACTCATCATCCTGTCGTAGTCCTGTTAGATAAAGAATCTGTCCCGCGCCAAAGTCCGCTCCCTGGGAAAGCGCAGGGATGTACTGCCCGAACGTTCCCCCTTCCGGAGAGAGATTATAGGTGCGGGAACCGATAAAGGGATTTTCATCTTCAGATCCCAGAATCTTCTTAAAAATGATGTATCCAACAAAATCATCCGTAAGATCAGGAAGAATATCGGTGACCACATCATGAATCACAATTGTTTCTCCGGCATTCAGCGTATAGTTCTTTGTTGCCGTAAATCCCTGTGGTGTCGTCTCTGAATTTGGATAGAGAAGGGTCGCAATGACCATCTGAGCCGGTGTGGGATTATGCATATAAAGATCGGTACGCCAGTTACTGCCAAAAGAACCGGCGGCATGGGTAACACCCGGGAGAAAGAGGGTTTCATCGGAATCCCGGACATCGGGCTGGAAAACAGCATCGCTGGTAATCTTGTCCGAAACGGATGCATAGGATGTAAAAGGCAGCACGCTTTCGCTGTGGATCTTTACCGTAAAAGGACCCTCATCGGTGATATAGGCATAGAGGGAGACCTGGTCATTGGAGAGTCCGCCGATCGTCCTCTGGAATTGTTTTACATCGCGCCCCGAAGAATCATATACCGTGTACGTCACGGTATTGGGCTCCGAAGAAAGGTTGGTTGTACCCAGCTGTGTCCTGAAAGCGGCATTCTGTTCCAGGGCGTACAGGATCACATCATCGGTATAGTCCCGGATGGGATTCAGAAGGGATATGGCAGGGATGTACTGCCCGAAGGTGCCATCCGCCTGTTTGTTGTAGATTCTGCCGGCCACTAGCGGCGGGAGAGAGGCAGATCCGGAGAAATCGACAATCAGCATTCCACTGATATCCTCGGGAAGTCCCGATGTCGGAAATTGAAGCGTCAGCACATCTTCAATGATGATGGTTTGCATCGGGTTAAGTGTCAGACTGAACGGAGACTCAACCGTGTGCCCTTCGTTTGCAAAGATGTAACTGTATCGGAAATTAATGATCAGATCGCTGTTCGAATTGGGATTATGGAGAAAAACATCCGAGACCCAGAAAGAGTCATAATTTCCGTGGAACCGGGCCACGACCGGAAGGACATAACTCTTATTCGAGGGTATGGTACCGCTCTGACTCACCACAACGGTTTTCGTCAGGGAGTTTGATCCGGATTCGTTCGCCACAGTCAGATTCACCTGATAGGATCCGGGAGCTGAAAAGACGTGGTTCGGGTTCTGGATCGCGGAAATTCCTCCGTCTCCAAAGTTCCAGGACCAGGATGTGGGTCCGCCGGAAGATTGATCGGTGAAATAGACGGTCTCTCCGGTCTTGGGTTCCGAAGGTATCCAGGCAAAATTCGCGGTCGGGCTTCCGGTAGAGCCTCCGCTTCCACAATTATCGTTATTGTCTATGGTTGTATTTACGGTGAAGCCCTGGGAAAAAGCGGGATCGTTGGAAGTAATGGTGAAGGGAAGGGATGTAGAGGAAACGCCCGAGGCCAGATCCACGAGAAAGATGGCATCGGCGTCCGCATTTGGCATAATTCTGGAAACGGTTATCGTGTCATCCTGAATCGTAACTCCACTGAGTGCCGTGGCAAGGGTCATAACCACATTGACGGCAGCCGTTGTGCCGCCATTGTGGACTCGAACGGCCAGAGGCACCCGTTCTCCAGGATTCCAGACTCCATCACCATTCCCATAGGTGTCGTCGCAAAAGGAGTATCCAACGTAAGAAAATGCCGGGGCGGCGGAGGGATCGATCACCGTGATCTTGACGCTGCCGCTCCAATTACCCTCGGTTGCGGCTAACGTCAGAGGGAAGGTGAAGGTCTGATTCCCTGTGATGCCCGATGAAAAGGTGACCTTGAACGTACTGGTCGAGGTCGCCGTAGCGCCGGCGTTGATGGTACCCATTGAAATCTGACCCGTATTGACCGTTGCATCGCCAGAGGACGAAGTAATGGAGGCCTGCACGTTGGTTGCGTTTCCTGTGCCGGAATTCTTGACCGTAATCTTGAAGTACACGGTCTCACCGGGGTTAGCCTGACCGTTACTGTTGTTATCCGATGTAATCGTGTTGCTCTGGTAGACAAGGATCGGGTCGTTCGTGGTCGTCGAAGAATCGTGGATTGTCAGAGGTTGGTTTTGGGAAAAACCGGCGTCCGGAACATTGAGCGTCAATGTCAGGGAGGGGCAGGTAGTGCCCGTGCAGTAATCGTCCGCAAGATCGACACTGAACCCCGAAAGGTTTTCCGCCTGGTCTCCGTTGGCTCCAATGTTGTAGTAGTCGACGGAGTTTAAAACAATGGCCTTTGCATTACTGCTGGTCACTGTCGCTTCAAGGTTGGTTGCCGGAGAGGATCCGTCGTTCTGAAGGGTGAATTTAAAGGTGTAGCAGTTGCCTTCGTACAGGTCGGGATGAGCTGGAGCACCCGGCAGGGGTGTCGTTCCACATCCGTAGGCCTTCCAGCCGATATAGTCCAGATTGAGATCCTGGAGCCAGGTGGCCATGTCGGCTTCCGCAAAAACCGCCTCAAAACAACCCTGATCACTGGTGATCGTCAGGGTGAACACAGCAGAACCCGTGGCGGTATCCGAGAGATCCAGGACAAAGGGATCGGTTCCCGAATTGGTTTTGGTTCCCCCGGCAAAGATTGTCCCGAAGGAGGCCGTATTGTCAGAAAGGGAAATAATATCGGTCCGATCGACTGACAGGGTGGCTGTCACATTCGAGGCGCTGTCGGTTCCTTTGTTGGCCAGGGTGAAAAAGACGTTGTAGGTGGTCCCCGTGGTTTTGGCTTTGGAAAAAGCGGAGGAATTCTGCTCCACCACATAGGGCATCGCACCGGAGTACGAGCCAATCGGAACCCCCGCGTAGGGTGGGTTGGGATCGATCGTCGCCGGGGAGGTAATGAAGTGGGTGGCCAGATAGTTTAGCGACCCGCACGTGCTGGAGTTGGTGTAAGTGTAGGGAAGCACGGAGGACAGGCCCCCATTGGCAGCCAGGCTGGGTACGGAGCGAACCGTGGATTCATAGGTAATGCCCTGGGTGGAGCTTTCCAGGCCCAGCGTAAAGGAGGAACTGGCCAGGGTTCCCACATTTTCGTACTGCACGGTCACCTGACCTGCAGTATGGTTCACGGTGCGCTGCAGTACTGCGCGGGATCCCTGGATCGTTAACGTAAAACCAAGGTCCCAGGTGGTGTTCGTAGCGTCCTTTACCGTCAGGGTAAAGTTTTTCGTGATGGGGCTTGAGGTTGTATTGGCCGTGGGCGATACTTCCAGCACATACAGCTGGGACTGGGTCGCCGTGGCTCCCGCCGCGATCGTTCCATACGATGCCGTGGGCGTGGTAACGGTAACAGAACCATCGATTCCGTTGTAGGCAAGCGTGCCCGTAACGGTGGAGGCCGAGGCTGTTCCGGTATTTTTCACATCAATTTTCAGCTTGAAGACTTCTCCGGAGTCGATGTTGCCATCACAGGAGAAGGGGCCCTGATCCGGATTGGTGGCACAGGCGGGTCCGCCCGTGGGATGGTCATCCGACACAACCGGGGTTCCGTACATGTCGATGTTCGGTCCCTGTACGGCGGAACAGTTGGTAAAGGAATAGACGATGGGAGATCCGCTGGACACATAAAAATAATTGGCACTGGGATGAACCGCGATGGCGGCTTCTCCGGTAAAAAAGTCCGATCCGTTTCCGGTGACATCCACGGGCACGGCCGGATTGCTTACGTCGACAATCCTGAACCCGCCCTGTCCCGTCGACTGGATGTACGTACCCAGCGCGATGAAGAGAAGGTCATCCCGCAGATCAATAAACGATACCGACGAGGTCGGCAGATACACTTCCCCGAGCGTCTGGCAGGAGGAGGGATTGACGATCTTAAGGTACCCATCTCCGTCGGCGACGTACATGAGGCCCGAGGATTGATCGTAGTAAACATCAAACGGGGAATAGCCGCTGCAGGCAGCCACAGTCGAATAGGAAGGCATGCCAGAAATGTTGTAGATATTCGCCGAGGAAGCCGTGCCGACGACAAGGTAGTTGCCGGTCACCCGAATACTGGTGGGCATGACACCGCTGATCAGCGTGGTCAGGCTCCGGGTATCGGAACTGCTTCCCATGGAACTGTAGTCCGCATATTTGATTCCATTCCCACCGACGAGCAGGTATCGCTTCGTCGTGGTGCGATACACGGCCATGGCATCCACAGATACGCCGGGGATTGAAGCGGTTTCCCGTGCATTCGGCATGTTCGAAAGGTCGTAGGAAAGAATATCCCCACATTTTTTCGAGACAAAAATGGCGTTATCCGATTTTCCAGCGGCGTAGGTTCCGACGACTTCAAGGTTCGCACCGCATGCCCCGGTCAGGTTGGACGTACTTCCTACCTTTTGTGGACTGGACGCGGTGCCTGTGTTGAAAAACTCAACGAGAACCGACTCCTTCACAAAGAGGTAATTAATCCCATTGACGGTGATGATCTCCATCTTATCTAACGTACCGCTCGATGGAGAAATGGTTTTAACCTGGGAAATCGTGCACTGGCCAAAAATGAGGCTGACGGGAAGGAGGCATATAAAAAAAAGAAGGAGCCTTGGTCTCATGAAGGACACTCTCCTAGCATATAAGAATCATGAAGAAAGTCAGGGGGAGGCGTACCTCCCCCTGACGGGAACAGCAAGGACAGATCAGACGTCGTTCGGAATGATGGTAACAACACCGCCGGTGTAATCGTGACGGCAGTTGTTTTCCCAGGAAACGCCGGAGAAGCCCACAGAGAACTTGCCCATGGCCTGGTAAACAACGGAGACCCAGGACTGGTCAAATGCACCAAACCACTGGTTCGGAGCAAGGGGCAGGCCGTTGGCACGAGCGTCGGTGGCGAAGCTCATGGCAACCCAGCCGGACTCAAAGGGAGTGCCCAGGATGTCAACAATGTGATACCGACCGGTTTCGACGGGAACCTCAACACCGATCTGAACCGGGGGCTGAGAGGGGCCGCCGCCGGCGGTCACAGTGTTTTCTTCTTCATCCCAGAAGGAGACGAAGGGATCGGGCAGTTTGTACTCGTAGGTGCCCCAGTAGTCATACATGGTGGAGTGGCAGTCAGCGTACTGTGTATCACCAAAGGTCCAGGGACCCTCATACCAGTTGTGACCTCTCCAGATCAGGGCATCGGAACCACCGTCAAAAACGGCGTTCTCGAGGTAACGGAAGCCCCAGGAAAGAGGCAGAGCTTCGCGCTGATCCTGACCGGCGGGCTGAGGCAGGAAGCCGGAGAAGGGCATAACGCGGCCGTAGTAGGTAGCCAGAGGAATGGCCAGCCAGTCGGCGTTGGTCATACCATAGTACTGCGCTGCCAGGAAGCCGGAGGGGTTCTGGTTGGGGCCGAAGCCGAAAGCTTCAATGTGGACAGCGGTTTCGCCCTGAGCGAAGTTGTTGGAGAAGTCAATGTAGAAGTAGTCGCCGATGAACGCATTGGAGAAACCAGGAGCGGAGATGTCCTGCTCGAAGGTCGCGTTGGCATTGGCAGTCTGCTGCACGTCAAAGTAGGGGTACCAGTAGGGGCTGACTTCGTCGGGGAATCCGCCCTGGCAGGTGTAGGAGTAATCGATGGTGATGTAGCCGACGTAGTTGAGCGTGGGCCAATCATAGGAGCACTGGGTGTGCATGTACTTCAGATAGGCAAGCAGGCCGGGATCCAGCGGGCCGTAGCAGGCGAAGTCGCAGGCGCCGCCGCAGTTCAGCTGCATGATCTGCTGGAACAGGGGGCCGAAGCCGCCCATGTTGGCCGTTGTCTGATTGAAGTAGAAGCCATCACGGTTGCAGTCAATCCAGCCATCGATGATGGAGGATGTGGCAGAGGCGCAGCCGTTGTTGGGCAGATGGCCGGTGAAGATGTCACGAACGCTGAAGGTGGCAACATCGTATCCGGTCAGGTAGATGTTGAAGTCGATGGTGTGGACGGAGTCCACGTTCCACAGCGTGACGTGGGCAATCGCCGGATCGGCGGTCACGTTCGTGACGGCGACCAGGGTGTTCAGGCCCATCGTGTCGATGGAATCGACCTCAAAGTAGGGGATCAACAGGGTGGCGGCATTGTTGGGGCCGATATCGCACATGGCGCCGGAATTGACTACGGGCGCGGGCGGAAGGGTCGGCGCGACAGCAAGCATCGTGCCAGCCACCAGAATCGTGAACATGAAAAACCACTTGTTCATACTTAAACCTCCGAAATTTTTATAGTGTTGTGGTAAAGGTACATCTCACTGTGATTCCGTCCGACGTAAAGGTCCGTCCTCACCTCCTTTCCACTTGGGTTTGGCAGACTCACTGCCATTCCAGTCCTTACAATACACCGTTTATGCGGCTTTGTCAAGCCGTTTATGCTCCTGAAGCATGAAAACATCGTAACCTGTTCTAAACATAGACTTTATTTCATGTTTAGCGAGTAACAATAGATCCCACTCTTTCCTTCTTCTCCTCCAAATGCCACACAGAGATCGGGGCGACCGTCTTCATTGACATCGGCGGCCTGAGCCCAGTAGGGACGCCCCTTCAGGTTCCAATCCTCAATTCTCGCCCTGGTGAACCCATCCCCTTCGCTGAGAAGAAGGTAGAGGGAGCCATCCCTCTGCAACCCGACAACATCATCGGTTCCATCCCCGTTAAAATCCGCAGCCGCCACGGCCTCAAACATGAGATGAGAGGAGAGATAGGCAAGTTCTCGGACCTCCCATCCGTCCGGAGTATTCAGACAGGCGACCAGGACGGCCCGGTGATAGAGCTTTCGAGTCGTCTTGGGGCTGACTACCGGAAGGACAACCAGCTGTGAGAAAAGGAGATCTGGACGATCATCCCCGTTGAAATTGGCCAGGGAAACATCGAATGTGTAGGCATTGGCGAAGAGGGAGTAAATTGATGCGTTCTGCCAGCCCCGGGGCGTCTGGTAAAAGAGCACGTTCTTTCCTTTTTGAACGTGGTTGGAAACCGCAAAGTCAGGTCTTCCGTCCATATTAAAGTCGGCGACGACAAGACGATCTCCAAAGGCTCTATCGTTCAATCCTTCAAGTTCACTCACCCAGGTACCCTGCTCCGGATTCCAGTCAAAGATCCGCTGAAGGGCAGCCTCCAGGGGGCGCTGAGCCTTGTCGATATTGGTGTCCGCCAGGAGGACCAGCTCAAGCCATGGATCATCATCGAGGTTTGCGGCTTTTATGGTGCGGCTGGAAAACCCGGCCCCATCCGGAAGCCCCTTTGACATCAGTTCAAATACACCCGGTGCCGTCTGCAGAAGAACATATACCGGAGCATAATGTCCCGTTATTGCAATATCCAGGAGACCGTTGGCGTCGATATCGGCAGCATCGACTCCTCCATATTGATAGTAAGCATGCGGCATTTCAACATTCCACGCACTCCACGAACCCTTTCCGTCTCCTAAAAAGACAAAGGGTTTCTTTTCCGAGGTTCCACCACGGGGGGGACCCGCAATGATATCGAGGTGCCCGTCACCGTTCATGTCGGCAATGGCCAGGTTTTGTCTCCAGAGGCCTGATTCCGGAAGGCCTTCGCTGATCGAAGTCAGCACAACCCGGGCTCCATCCTCTGGCATGAGGGTTTCCGGGCGTCCATCGGGAACTACGATGGGGGGAATCTGGTCATCCGGCAGCGTGGCCGTATAAGGGTTCCAGTCCTGCGGCATTGTCTTTCCCGAAGGTTTGTCTCCGGTTGAACATCCAACCAGAACAACGCAAAGGATTAAAGCCAGGGCCAAACTTCTCATGATTGTCCTCCAATCAGAAAGGGTGAGTCGCGTTATCTGGATCTCAAAACCTCTTCGGAGTCTATATCGAGTCCGCAAAGTGGGGTCTGAGGCGGCCGTATAAGTGAAAGGCCACCCATGATAGCGCAATCCCACCTAAAGTCAAGATGGACAACGTGCCGATTCCGGAAATTTCCCCGCGCAGAATGACGTCCCGGTAAGCTTCCACGATTCCGGTCATGGGATTCATGCGCAACGCTGTGAGTACACCGGGAGGAATCGAATGTCCGTCCACTCCCTTTTGTACGAGCGAGAGCGGATAAACGATGGGTGTAAAGTAAAACCACGCCATCAGCACGTAATTCACAATCTGAACGGTATCCCGGAAAAAGACCTGGACACAGAAGAGAATCAACCCCCCTCCAAAGGTCATGACAATTTGCACCGCAAGAACCAGCGGAAGAAGACACCATGCAAGGGTTGCCTTTCCAAGGATGGTAAGGATGGCAAGAAAAGCAATCAGAGCGAATATTTCATGAAGGATGGCGGAAAAGATCACCGTCACCACAAGAATCACGGGGGGAATGGAAGCCTTCTGAATAATCGGAGCATTATCCTGAACACCGGTCGTGGAGCGCATCAGGGATTCCTGAATGGCGATCCAGGGCAGTAAACCGGCAAAGAGAAAGAGTGGGAAGGAATCCACGCCGCGCTCCCCTGTGAGGGGGATCCGCAGCACGGTGGAAAAGACAAAGGTAAAGAGAAGAAGCTGTAACAGGGGTGTTGCGAACGCCCAGAGGATACCGAAGGTACTCCCCGCATAACGGGAGCGTAAGTCCTTAAGAACAAGTTGCTTTACGAGAAATACATTCTGTTTCAGCATACGAATTGACATTTTAGCATATTTCGATTATAATAAGAGGTACAATGAATCGCGTTCGCCAGGCCCGATTTATCGGGCAGAAGATTCGTCAGTTGCGCAGATCCCGTCACTTGACACAGGTCGAGCTTGCGACTAAAATAGGCGTGCAGCAGTCTGACCTTTCCCGGATGGAAAAAGGGGAATACAGGGTCAGCCTGGATACGCTTTTTAAGATTTTACAGGTCTTTGAGATGTCCATGTCTGAATTTTTCGGTGAGGTCGTAACTGCAGGTGCTTCCCGGAAAGAGCAGAAAGTTCTTTCCGCGTTTAACGCCCTCAGCGAGAGCGACAAGGACGAAGTTCTTGAATTCATTCGCTTCAAAAGGATGAAGGAGGAACAACAAGAGAATGAAGACGATTAAAGGGCGCTATTACTATTACAGAGCCCGCGGGTTTGACCGGGTCTCCCATGGAGATTTCCGCCAGGCTGAGTCCCTTTTTGAAAAGAGCCTCTATCTGGCGGAACAATCGGGAAGCGATTACCTGCGCGATATTGCCGTCTGCAACATTGCAGCATGCCGGATCGAGCGTGGAATTTCAGACGACGATAAGGTAAAAGAACTTAAAGAGATGTTCATGCGGACCAACCATCCCAAGGTTGCCCGTCTTGCAACCTATCACCTTGCCCGCATGTATGAAATTCAGAAGGACTTCAAGAAAGCCTTTTTTTACGCCCGAATTTCACTTGAAAAATCCAGACTGTTAGGTCGCAGTGATTACCTGGCATCCTCCCTGAACCAGACGGCCAACCTTCTGGTCGCAGAAAGTCACTTTGAAGAAGCATCCAGGCTTTATACGGAAGCCATGGGCATTCTCCATGAGGCCTCCGAAACGGTTCGATTTGCTCTGATCGAGGACAATTGGGGCTATTGCCAGATGATGCAGGGAAAAATTCAGGAAGGCGTTGCAGCCGTTCAATCTTCCCTGGAACGTCTCGAACGCCTGCAGGCCGGACCTGCGTATCTCGTATATCCGGAAATGGATCTCTGTTATGGATATCTGGAAATGGATGAACCCGCCCGCGCAAAAGAATACGGCGAACGTGCCCTTCTTAAAGCCGAAACGATCAAGCAGGATAATCTTGTAAAGAATCTTCTTCTCCTCCTTGGAGACTGCACGATGGCGCTGGAGGATATGGATAGCGCCCAGAGTTATTACGGAGAACTTGCCTCTTTCTATCCCGGCGTGACAACGGCGTCTGATTTTCTCTTAGCCTTTAACGTCAGAAAGGTGGTGAATTTACGCCTATGAAAAAGTTACTGATTTTCACCTCCATTCTCTGGTTTGCTGCAACGATCTGGGCGGCTCAGGTTGCCATCGATGAAACAGGGAAATTTTATTCCGTTAAATCTGCAGCCGATGAGCAGGCTTCCTTTCTGATCTTTGAAATAACATCTCCCAATGGAACAGTTGAAAGTACAATTGTTCCGGGCACCTACGATCAGAGGGTCGATGAAGATCCTTTTATTCTTTACATTCCCAGATTTAAAAAGCTTTACATTACCTGGACCTTTGGAGACGGAGACTTTCGCAACGTCACCCTTATTTCCTATGACATTCCTTCGGGATCGTGGTCTGATTTCATTCTGCTCTCCGATCGATCTCTCGTGAAGCGTTTCCATGCCAATTCCATATTCACCACGGGTCGTGATAACACGGGATTCTTCCATGTTATCTGGTGGGAAGAGTATGACACTTCTTACGGCGATACCGTGTATTGCGTGATCCCCTTTGGAGATCAGGATCTGAATTACAGCGGTAAGGCCGTACACCCCATGGCACCGTACATCATCACCGATTCGAGTGTCGACTACACCTATCCCCCCTCTTCTTACCGTTACCCTAATATCTGGTCCGCCTCGGAAGGGAACAGGGTGTCACTGTTAGTCCCTTCCCCTCAGAGCGGCTACTATGCAATCCTGAATGTTGATTACGATAATCTGCCCCTTGACATTGAGTCTGACCAGAGAGCCCACTTTCCGGACATTGGTGTTGCTTCCTTTATTACGATCAACGCCTTCATTGACACTTCCACCTCGGTTCACAGTGTCTACACCTCATCGGACCGTATCGTTTTTTACTGGGAAACTGAATCCAGTATGGCCTATGTTTTCTACTGCAGCGGACTCTGGTCCATGCCTCGTTATACCCAGCTTAAGGGCCTTGATGAAGAACGGTTGAGGACACTCTTCCAGAGCATTATCCGATGATCCCAGCGTTGTTTCTGGCCTCACTACTGGGCACTGCCGGTATGATTGCGCCCATTCAACCCGGAGATCTTGTCGGAATTTCCGATCACGGTGCTTTGGTTTCTGATGGCCATACCGTTCTGGCTTTCCGAGCTTCTGATCCATCCAAAGGAACGATCCTCCAGGGGATTACCTCCTATTTAGGCAAAAGTTACTCTGTAACTTCCCTTTCCGGATCCAACCCCTATGTCATTACCGGGATACGGAAAGATGAAAACCATCAGACCGGATTTGTCACCCTTTTTGGACCCAACGAAACCCTTCTTTCTTCATGGGATACCGGGGATGCCTACCCCGTTGCTCATTACCTGAAGGGAGCCACGCTCTACCTTGCCCTTCTCCGTAACGAAGCTCCAGGAGAGCTTGACCTCTATCTGAAAGAATACACAAAAGAGGGCGGTTTTGTCCGGGATCTCATGCCCCCCGTTTCGTATGGAAAGGTAGAATCAAGCCAATATGCTCTTGCTCTCCCCTACTACACCATGGGCTCCCTCTCCGACCAAACCTCTTACCTGGTGGATCCCTACGCTCAGACCGTGTATTTTGTGGAAAACGGCAAGGTACGCGACCTTTCCATGAAGATAAAACCAACCCAGTTGACACCGATTGTCACCACTCTGGCTCTCTCCTCCTACGTTTCCTGCGGGAAGGACACCTATGCCATTTTCCTGGGAATTCGACCTACAAAAAAGATCGTTCCCTATCTGGTAAAGGTAAATGACCAGGGTCACATGCTGACCTTTGTCGCCCTCGAATCCAAAGCCATCTACCTGCTTCGTGGTAATGGGGATACCTACTGGGCGAAAATCTTTGATCCGCAAAACCACGCTTTTGGAATTCAAACTCTGTCCTGCGGGGACATCCAGAAGACCCTTACGTCCAAATGAAACGATTCCTTTTCCTGCTTCTCTTTGCAGCTCCGCTGCTTTTTGCGAAATCTCCCAATATCATCGTCATCACCATGGACACCACGCGTGCTGATCATCTCAGTTCCTATGGTTATGGCAAACCCACGAGCCCCTTTATCGATTCACTGGCGGAAAAAGGCGTTCGTTTTGAACAGGCACTGTGCAGTGTTCCCACGACCCTGCCCTCTCATACCAACATGTTTTCGGGACTCTACCCTTTTCATACAAAGGTCAGGCATAATCTTCTCAATGCCGTACCCGAGGACGTGATCCTCCTTTCCCAACGACTGAAATCCTCCGGGTATTCGACATCAGCCGTCATTGGAAGCCTTATTCTCCACGAGCGGTTTGGCCTCGCTCGCGGGTTCGATGTTTATGATCAATCGATGGATGAAGGAAAAAACCAGCGAAAAGCCGACGTTGTAACCGATCGATCCATTGAACTCCTGAAGAGCATGCGGTCTCCCTTTTTTCTGTGGACCCATTACTATGACCCCCACCACCCCTATAATCCGCCCCCTCCCTTTGACAAAGATTTTTCCGATCCTTATGACGGTGAGATCGCTTATACCGATTCACAGATCAAACGTCTGATTCAGGCCATTCCCGAGAGTCAACGAAGGAACACCCTGATCTTTATCCTCGGGGACCATGGCGAAGGCCTGGGGGATCACGGAGAAGAAGAGCACGGCGTTCTTCTCTATAATTCCACCGTACACGTTCCGTTTATTGTATACGGTGAGGGAGTGACAACTCCGCATATCGTTGATACTGCGGTCTCTATTACCTCTCTGACGCCGACGATCCTTGAAGCCGCCGGCCTGTCGATCGGTGACCAGTCATTTGATGTCCCATCCCTCTGGTCATCGATCCAGGGGAAAAACGCGCCGGCGGAATGGTATTACCTGGAAACCTTTCTTCCCTATTACAGTTTTGACTGGGCCCCGATTCGGGGAATCACGAACGGCCGATGGAAATATCTCGAATCTCCCAGGGAAGAGCTCTTTGATCTGGAGCACGATCCTGGAGAATTAAAAAATATCATCGAAAAAAAGCCGGAAATTCTGTCCAGGCTCAAAACAAAGATCTCAGAGGTAAGTCCGGAACCCTATGGCGGCATCGTTGAAACTGCACCTGTTGAACTCCCTCCCGAAGAGCTCAAAAAGCTTCAGAGTCTCGGCTACCTTCAGGGAGGAAAATCACCCTCCTCCAAACCGGCACGGGACCTTCCGGATCCAAAGGACCTTGTCGACATCTCCCACAAGATCATTATTTTAGCTCCCGAATTAATGGATGAGCGCAAGTTTGAGGAACTGGAGCCTATGATGCTGGAGGTCCTCCGCCGGGACCGTCAGAATGTTTCCGCCATGAAATTTCTCGCATCGGCCTATATCGGACAGAACAAGCTTACAGAAGCAGAACGGGTCCTGACCAAAGCCGACAAGCTCTCTCCCAACACCTACTACATCCTTACAAAGCTGGGAGTCGTCTATTACAAGCAGGGGGATCTTCGCAAAGGTCTTGACTACTTTGAGAAATCCTACCGACTGAATCAGTATAATATTGAAGTCCTCGGCTACTATGCGCAGGCACTCATCATGGATAAAAAGAAGACAGAAGCCATGAAAGTTCTGGCATTTGCAACCGAGAACAACCTGGTGGACGGAAATACCGAAGTTGCCAGAGGGCTGATCCACATGGAAGATCGCGACCTGAACGCTGCACTGGCTGCGTTCCAGAAAGCGATCGAACTAAGCCCGAACTCTGTCATTGCTTACGCAAACCTTGGGTACCTCTACCATTTGAAAAGGCAGCCTCAGATGGCGATAAAAATGCTGGATGAGGCCTATGCACTGGAGCCGGACAATCGAAAGACCATTAAGGCCATGATCGGCATCCTCCTGGAGCTCGGCAGGGTGGTCGATGCCCGGATGAAAATGCAGGAGTATATCCGGAAGTTTCCCAACGCTCCGGATGTTCCGTTCGTACAACAACAGTTGAACAAGCTGAATCGATAACGCATCAAATTGGAGGATCGTTCGATGAAATCTCCCGCATTCCTGTTATGCATAGTCTCTCTGATCATGACCTTCCCCATCGTGACCATCACCGCCGAGGAAGGCACGGCAAAGATTGTTCTCCTGGAAGAGATTTACGATTTTAAAACCGTATCCCAGGGTACAACCATCACCCACAGCTTCAAGATTAAAAATGACGGAAATGCACCTCTCATTATTCACAATGTTCATCCCGATTGTGGATGTACAGTTGCGGAATCCCCTTCCGAGGTAGCACCGGGCGCCACCGCAGAAATCCACATCACCATGGATACGATGGATTTAAGCGGTGTAGTGAACAAGCGGATTCTCATATCGACCAATGATCCATCCGCGCCCGAGACCTATGTGTACCTTTCCGGCAACGTTAAAGCCTGGGTGCAGGTACTCCCCAAGCCATTCCTGGTTTTTAACCAGCTCCTGTCGGAAGAAAACGAAAAATCGGTCTACGTCGTGACCGAAATGGAGGACAAGGAATTTCAAATCACCTCCACAGAATGCTCGCTGCCATTTATTGAGGCCATCTCATCCGTTCTCCCCCAGGATCAACGTTTCGGCCCCTTTCCCAACAAACAGTATCTCCTGACCCTCAAAATCAAACCGGGCGCACCTGTTGGATACCAGAAGGGTACCCTTTTAATCCACACGAATGTGAAGGAACAACCCGTCAAGCGGATGTTCGTATCTACGATGCTTCGTCCCGATGTCATGGCAACCCCGTTCGACATTCATTTCGGCAGTCTCACACAGGATCAGCTCCCGGTGAACCGGTTGGTCTGGGTGTCGGATAATACAAAAAAGATTCCCGACTTTACAGTCATACGCATTGAAAACGAGAATCCCTTCATCCAGACGGAAATCACTCCCATACCGGCGGAAAGCCGGTACCAGATCAAGATTACACTTCCAGAAACAGCTCCCGAAGGTCCGTTCCTGGGTACGCTGAAAATCCACACCAACGCTCCGGATGATCGATTCAAGGTCCTCACCGTCGATTTCGATGGTGAAATTGTTAAAAAGTAACCAATGGAGGTTCCCATGCGATCCCTGATTGCTTTCATTCTTCTTTCCCTTACGGCTTTGCCGGCGTTCAGTGACTGTTGTGACGACCTTGTGAACCAGCTCGTGGAAATTAAGATTTATTCGCAGGACAACTATGCGCTGAAGGAAATGCTGAATAACAAGATCAGACTGTTTGAGGCGGCGACAACGACCCGGGACAAGGAAGTTTACGGATTAACGATTCTCTACCTGAAACTGAAGCTTGACATGGCAACCCGGGAAGATTTTGCACCTCTGAAATTCGACACAGCCTGCACGATGATCGCAAAACCTCTTATTGCACTCACCTATACGGATGCCATGACGGATGCGGGCCTGGACCCCGCACCGGAGACCATTGCGGCCACGATGGAGTCCAACATGGGCTCAATCCGTGAATGTTACTACCAGCTGCATACCCTCTGCAGGGTTCAGAATGTGCTCAGGGCCGAAGAGCGGAACCCCGCCTGTAATGATGCCGATGCTGTTTTCATGACACAGGACCAGTTCTCATTCCGGCTCCACAAGGAATTCAGGAAATTCCTGACTACGGAACTGCGGATCAAGCCGAAAACGAATATCAAGCTGGATCTGGTAACCGAGGACAACAATTCCAAAGCTAACGAAGATTTTCAGAAGTTCCGGGATCAGAAGAAAAAGAAAGCACGACCGGAACAGGATCAGGATCAGTAGCTCCTACAGGGCATCGTCCGGAACATAGAAAAGGTAGTCTTTAAGATAGCGAATCGTATCTTCCTTTTCCGCCACGTCGTGGTGCAGAAAGTCTCGCAGGCTTAACAGCCCGCGGAAGTTGGAACCCTCAACTACGGCAAGGTGACGAATGCCGGCCTGGAACATGGTTGACTGGCACTGCTCAAGATCGTCATCCATCCCCACAGCCACGATAGTGCGGGTCATGACATCCTTAATCTTCGTCGTATCGGGATCGCATCCTTCCAGGACGACTCTCCGGCTAAGGTCTCTCTCTGAGAAGATTCCGACCAGCTGCTTACTTTCTCCCACGACACCTATGGCACCCACACCCAGTTTCGCCATGGAACGGATGGCATCGCGAACATTATCGTTTTCATTTATGAAGAAGGTCTCATGATTTTTTCTCTTGGCTACCAGATCTCGAACGCGGCCCATGACACAGCCTCCTTAGATAGAAGTGGATAGGGGTTGGGACCCATCTATATCAGGATAACAGGATTGGACCCGTTCTCATTCCTTCACGGGCGTTTCTGAATTGATCCTCCATGGAAAGAGCCCGGGGCGGGTTAGAGCCAGGGCGGAAAACGCATTAATGACAAGGCCGTGAGTAATCCTGCCCGAGAGGACCAGCTCGGGTACATCCTGCAGAGGAAAACGCTCGACAATCGTGTGTTCATGGGCATCATTGCATATCTCTCCCACTTCTTCCACACCTTCCGCCAGAAAGAGATGACAGCGGTTCGTTAATATGGCCGGGTTGGGATGAACCCATCCCAGAGTCGTCCACTCTCCCTTGCCGTACCCGGTCTCTTCCCTGAGTTCCCGCACGGCGGCAGCGAGGGGATCCCGGTCATCCGGATCCATCTGACCGCCCGGAATCTCAAGTGTCTCTTCATCCGTGCCGTGCCGATACTGACGGACAAATATGACATCCCCATCACGGGTCAGGGGAATCACATTGATCCAGTCCGGACACTTAAGCCTGCAGAATACCGCATCCCCTACGGGAAGCCGCTCCAGGATAAAAACAGGCGTTTCAATATCGTCATACTTTTCCTGCAACGGAATACCCCCCTTCGTTGAGCCCGTCATGATTTCACCCCGTTTTGAACCCTATCGAGAAAGAGCTGATGAACCCGGTGATCCCCTGTCAGTTCCGGGTGAAAGGTCGCCGCGAGAAAATGTCCATATTGTACGAGAACCGCTTCACCCTGATAACGCGCAAGAATTACCACTTCTGTACCCACCTCGACAATTCGGGGTGCACGAATAAACACCGCGGGAAGGGGATCCCCCTCCAGAGAATGGTCTTCAAGATCCGTAATAAATGAATCAATCTGCCGTCCATATGCATTCCGCTGGACTGTCATGGGAATCAAACCAAGAGAGACCTGTGCCGGGTGCTCTACCCGTGTCCCCAGAAGAATTGCCCCCGCACAGGTCCCAAAGATGGGGGCTCTGAAACCAAATGACTGAAGGGATTCGATCCAGGGTTCGCTCTCGAAGAATTTTAAGAGCGTCGTACTCTCCCCGCCGGGAATCACCAGACCCGAAAGGTCCGTCAGCTCTTCAAGGGTCCGAACCTCCCGCGTGGCTGCACCAAGATCGCGCAGCAGGGCGATATGCCGTTCAAAATCCCCCTGCAGAGACAGCACTCCGACCATCAGATCCTTCTTTCCCGGGTTACCCTTCCCCGAAGGGTGAGGCATGGATTACCATCCCCGTTTTTGCAGCAGCTCACCTTCAGGTATCGAAGAAATCTCCAGACCCTTCATCGGCTCGCCGAGATCCGCAGAGATGGTCATGAGCTTTTCCGGGTCCCTGTAATGGGTAACCGCCTGGACAATCGCCCGGGCTCTCTTCTCAGGGTCGGAGGATTTAAAGATTCCGCTACCTACAAATACGGCCTCGGCTCCCAGCATCATGACAAGCGCGGCATCGGCAGGAGAAGCCACACCCCCCGCAGCAAAGTTGGGGACGGGAAGTTTCCCATGCTCATGGACGTAAAGGACCAGTTCAAAGGGAGCCCCCATACCCTTGGCCTCATGCATGAGCTCATCCATTTCAAGGGTACGGATCCGTTTCATGTCCGACTGGACAGCCCGCATGTGTCTTACGGCCTCAACGATATTCCCGGATCCTGCTTCTCCCTTGGTGCGGATCATGGCTGCTCCCTCGCCGATACGCCGCAGAGCCTCTCCCAGGTTTCGGCATCCGCAGACAAAGGGAACCCTGTAGGTGTGCTTCCAGACATGGTTTTCCTCATCCGCAGGAGTAAGAACTTCACTCTCGTCAATGAAGTCTACACCCAGGGCTTCCAGGACCCGCGCTTCCGCAAGGTGACCGATACGGCATTTCGCCATAACAGGAATGGAAACAGTTTCCATGATTTCCCGGATCTTGGAAATCGGAGCCATTCGTGCCACCCCTCCCTCTTTTCGGATATCGGCAGGTACACGCTCCAGCGCCATGACGGCAGCCGCGCCGGCCTCCTCGGCAATCTTGGCCTGCGCCGCGTCGGTAACATCCATAATCACTCCGCCTTTGAGCATCTCCGCCAGGCCGACTTTGACTCGAAACTCCTCTGTCTGTAAGAAACTGATCATCTGAATCCTCCTTGTTATAGTGGGGGTAATCCGGCCGTCTGCGTAAGGGACTGCCGGCTGCGATCTTCAAGAACCTCTCCCAGAATCTGAAAACCTTTCTCCATCGACTTTGGATCCATGGCTCCAAGAGCAAGCCTCACCGCCTCGGGGGCCGGACGATGGGCGAAGAAGTACGATCCCACTGAAACACGAACCCCTCGATTCAGGAGATCCTGAACAACATGGGATGCCGTCATGCCTTCCGGGAGGTACAGAAACATCCATGAAGAGCCTTCTCCTGAAACGATACGGACCGAATCGGGAAGGAGGCGTTTCGCCAGGTTTCGGGCCCGTTTCCAGATTTCCATCTGATGTTCCATTTCCTTATGAATAGCATCTGTCAACTCTGGAAAATGAAGCAGACGGTGCAGGACAGCCTGGAGAAGATGGGAGGTGTGAACATCGGTTGCCCCTTTCAGCATCCGGACCGCTGAAACAAAGGGTAAAGGCCCCGTAAGCCATCCAATCCGAAGCCCTGGAAGAATAAACTTCGACAGACTTCCGATATGCACCGTACTATTCCGGGGCAGACGACGGAAAAGAGGCTCTCCTCCCCAGAAAATGGCGTCCCCGCCATCTTCGATTACCGTCAGGGAGTGCCGTCTGACCAGATGAAAGATACGATCCAGATCATCTTTACCCATTGTTCTACCGGTTGGGTTCTGGTGACAGGGCTGGATATAAACCAGGTTTGTATGCCTCTGTTCCAATGCCGTCATATCCCAGCCCTCATCCGTCACGGGAACAGACACGGAACGCAGACCATGGTACTTCACCAGCTGAACCGCCCCTGAATAGGTCGGCGCTTCAATGCCGATTGTACGTTGAGATTCAGATAGAACCCCAAAGGCCAGAGCCAGTGCCTGCTGTGCACCGCTGGTGATCAGAATTCGATCGGCGGGCACACCAAGGCGTTCGCCTAGTGTTTTTCGAAGGGGTGAATATCCGAGAGAATCACCGTACTGCAGGAGCTGATCACCTTCTTCTCGAAGGACATCATCCATGATGGAGCGAATGAGCTTCATGGGCAGGGCATCCAAATTGGGAACGACATATTCGAAGTCTGCAATCATGGGAACAGCAACCGATCCCGAAGGCCGAGTCATTAGTTCGATCAGCCGTTCCGTAGCCGCATTGATGACCAGGGGGCTGGAAGCCCTGCTTTCCGCAACCCGGACACCCGAACCCACCCTGGACTCTACAAGGCCCTTTTCCTTTAACAGTCGGTAGGCCGCCGTCACAGTGGACCGATCCACTTTTAACATCTCCGAAGCTACTCTTTCAGAAGGAAGTCTTTCTCCTACAGACATGATACCCTTAATAATAATATCCTCCAAGGCATCCGCCACCTGTCGGTATAAGGGCGCACCCGTCAACCGCTGAAGGATTATTCCACTAATTGGATGACTCCAATCTAGCATGATTTGCATATTAGCATAATTAAATAAACCAGGAGCAAGGAGAATGTGTACCATACCTCCATCCCTATAAAGTGCTGTCCAAAATAACATATACATTTCTCTTCACCCCTCGATAATATAAGGGGTTTTGGACGCGAAAACCCGGATTTTCAGATGGGGTTCCCTTGTGAATTCCTCCATAGCTATCCCAAAAGGCGTCACATCAGTGGGTCCACTGAGAATGTCCAATGTTAACCTTATGTAGTTGGTAAATATAGGGTTAATGTGGTATCATGGTCGGGTAAACGATTCCAAAATGCACAAAAACCAGCTCAAAAGTCCAAAAACCCTTGCAGTTGAACGGTGGAGATCATGTATCACGGAAGAGACCATAAGACGAAATCGCTATTTTCCGACCTTTTTCCATTAGGGGGTCACCTTGACCCTGCCAATCGGTGGTTGAAGATAGAGAAGCTGATCCTCTGAGATGATCTTATTCTTGTTTACAGTCGTCACTTTTCTGATCGTGGCCGTCCTGCGAAAGATGGTCGATTGGTGATTGGATTGATTTTGTTAAAGCACATGACGGGTTTGAGCGATAAGGGGGTGATGCAGTCGATGCTTGAAAACCCGTACCAGCAATACTTCTGCGGGTAGGAGCAGTTTCTGACGGGGATAGTGATTCATGCGAACACGTTGAGCCGTGTGCGCAAGCGTGTGGGCGTAGAGTTTTTCAAGGAGCTGGAAGAGCGGTGCTACGGGGTTCTGATTGAGAAGAAGGTCATCAAGCCGGGGGGCATGCTGGTGGACGGAACGGTGATCTCAGTATCGATCGCCTATCCCAATGATGTGGGGCTGTTGAATAGGGCCCGGGAGCGGATGGTGGCGATCGTGAAGACGATCGGGAAGAAAATCGGGAAGAGCTTCCGGACTCGCCCCCGTGAGGCCCGGAAGAAGTATCTTGCCTTCAGCAAGAAGAAGCGCAAGACGAAAAAGGAGATCTGCAAGGCCACGAAGTCGATGCTTCAGTACCTCGGGCGCAATCTGGAGCAGGTCAGGGAAGCCATGGCGATGACCCGGGACAAGGGTGTGGCGATGGCCCGGGACAAGGGTGTGGCGGTGGCCTCCTGGATGGTGGGACGGTTTCTGGATGCGCAGCGTCTCTACGCCCAGCAGAAGGAGATGTACACGGCCGTACGTAATCGAAGTCAAGGATCGGATCGTAAGCCTCCACAAGCCCTATGCCCGTCCCATGGTACGGGGGAAGGGAGGGGGGAAGCAGGTGGAGTATGGTCCCAAGGTCGCGGTAAGTCATGTGGGTGGCTTTACCTTTGTGGATGAGTTTGTCTACGCCAACTTCTCTGAAGCGACGGTCCTACCGGAGCAGGTTAAAGCCTACGAGCGTCGATTCGGGAAGAGCCCTCCCAGCGTAACCACTGACCGGATCTATGGAAACCGGGATAACCGAACGATGCTCAAAGAGAAAGGGATACGCAGCGCCCTTTTACCCTTGGGGCGTCCAAACGAAGACGCCCAAAACCATACGCGATGGCGAAAGAAGAAACAGCGAGAACGCAACCGGATCGAGGGTGCGTTTGGGTGCGCCAAGGAGTACTATGGGCTGGACCGTATCCGGTATGCGGGAGAAGAGGGCGGAGAAACGTGGGTGAGGCTCGGATTCCCTGGAATGAACCTGATAACCGCCATGAGGAGGGCGTAAAGAGATCGGGACCAGGAGAAAAAGAGAGAAGAAAATGACACGTCCAGATCCCCTGTCGCTTCCGTTAAAATCTGAATTGTTTTTTCAGCAGACCATAAGTAACAATTGTCGAAATTCAGGAACCAGCGGCGGAGTATCGAAAGGTTCTTGCAGCCAGTAGAATAAATCCCTGCAGGAGAAGAGAATCAGGCACAAGACTCCGGCCAGGTTGGCGAAGGAGAGACCGGCGCGGAGGTACCCTCAAAAAGTGTGGAAAAAGAGAAAAGCGGCGTGTATCCTGAGGT
>DAOSWS010000012.1 GCA_035593605.1 Thermoanaerobaculia bacterium
CCTATCTCATTGCGGGAAAACTGGACTTCAACTTACCCACATGAAACAGCGAGGACCAAATGTTTTGAAAATGCCAGTTCCTTCTGAAATGTCACAACGCGAATATTTGTAAGTCCCTGGATGAGGAAGGACTGGGCAACAACCCGTATGATTGCCACGGACCCGGGTACCTGAAAAAGGCGGCCAGCGGCGCGCTCAACAGAAAGAGGAAGGCTCCCACCAGGAAGGAACGCAGGAGCTGGAGCGTCCAGGCCGTATCGAGGGACGTCTCGATGGGATCTGTCTTATGGATCAGAGCGGCCTCGAAGCCCGTCCGGGAAAGACTTTCAAATGTAGAAAGTGCAAGCAGGGCAACGCCAAAGATTCCGAAGTCGTCCGGCGTGAGCAATTATGCGAGAATCAGCAGGCGGAGAAAATTGAATAACTTGTCGGAAGCCCTCAGGCCGAAGGCCCAGAAGGTGGATCGGACCGCACGGGATCGCAGCGTCGTGCGGGAATCTGAATCAAAGGGTGTTCATTCTCGGCCGGGTTCAGGGTTCCGAATGGGGGGGATGAAAGAAAACTCTGCACAGGGTCACGAAAAAGGTCTACCACGTTCCAGAGTGAAACCCTTCCATCAGGGAATGGAACAGCTTCCGGCATTTGTATTCAGTGCGGGAGCCGGGCTTGCCGCTGTATCATTCTCAATGAGAAGAATCTCGTCCGCATCGGTCCCGGGGCTCCATTTGGCCCATGTCCGTTCTTCGGCTTTCGCCCGTCCCCGGAACGTGAAGGTGGCTGCACTGTTATAAGTCCACCCAAGATAGGGGCTGTCCCCTCCGGAATGGGTCGTAATTAAAAAACGGTTCGAACGGGATCCGAACTCTCGTGCAATGGTGCGGGCACTGGATGGTTTCCCCATGCTTGAATCCACGGGGACCCACCCATAGGGAGGAAGGTAAACCTGCACCCAGCGATGGTAGACATTGTCCACACTGGCATCATCACCTCGTACGACAAATCCAGCCTCATACCGGGCCGGGAGGCCGGATGCCCGGGCTAAAGCCAGGAATGAGATTGTAAACTCACTGCAGGAACCGTTTCCACGCCGCAGGATCGTGGGTGCAACATTCCAACCGCCGGACAATTTGTACTCCATGTGGGTCATGAGGTAGTAGTGGATTTTCCAGGCAATCCAGAAGGGGTTGGTTTCATTCCCGACGATCTCTTTTGCCAGTTTCTGAATATAGGGATCGGCAATCTGAAGCTTGGAACCGTCGACGGTATAGTTCGTCCGAATCTCCCCGGGGATCGAGTTCAGTCCCGTAATCCATAGAGGCAGGATAAATGCGCTGGAATCCCAGGTTTCGGCGTTTAGATTCAGCGTAGCGGAAAAACGTTTTCCCGATTCGATCCCGGTTCCTCTGACACGATAAAAGGATTGATTCCAGGAATCCACCACGGTTGTGATTTCCGCCGATGGGTCGGCTGTAAGGATGCCTTCTCCGATCAATTTCTGATGCTCATCCTCCACGGGAATGCAAAACGCGAGAACTACTTCCGTCAGGGGATCGGGTCCCCAGTTGAGTATCTCATGGGTAAAGGCCAGGGTTCGATGGTGCGACGTTTCGTGTATGTAAGGCGTATCGGGCGCTGTAAGGCTCAGGGTGGCAAGTTCACGAGTTTCATAGTCTACGATATAGAGCAGATCCCCCTGACGAGCCAGCCCCCAGGGGAACGGGCCGGGGGAGGGGAGCAAACCGAAAAGCGTTCCATCTGTGGTATAGACGCCAATTTCATCTTCATTCCGCTCCGCGACCCACAGGTAGGTTCCGTCAAAGGTGATCCCTGTCGGGTAGCGTCCGGAAGCTTCATAGGAACTCATTTCCGTGCCATCAGACGGATCGAGCTTCAGGAGGGATCGGTTTGCGGTTACCCAGAGAGCCTGCCCATCCCATGCCAGGCCGAGAGGTCGGGTTTCCGGTTCATTTACAACCCTCGTCTGATGCGTATTCACATCCATGGCATAGATGGAACCGTAAATATCGTCAGCAATATAGAGAGTCCCGGACCCGTCATAGGTAAGACCCAGAGGTTGTTCCGTGGGGGAGGGGATTGAGGACAGGATTTTCCCCGTTTCCGGGTCAATTTGAATGAGGGTTCCTGTCGCTCGATCGGCAACCCAGAACTGATTATCGACAATAGCCAGACCGGTAGGTTCCTTGATGTCGAGCGAAATTCGATTCACAATTTCGCCCGGTCCGGCATAGACGGCTGTTCCTGAGATCAGCGATAAAAGGGCGGCAAGGCCCAGAGAGATACGTAGAGCTTTCATGATCAATCTCCTCTTACGTCTTAATGTCGAAAAATGTATAGGCCCCAAACCAGCCGATAAGGATTACGGGACTGAGAGCAGCAAATAAGGGGGGGAGAGCGTTCAATTCTCCAAGTTTAAAGAAGAGTGCTGTAATGGCCCAGTAGATAAAGCCGACGCCGAGGCTCATTCCAATCTGCCAGAGTGTCGCCGTCTGATGGGAGGGAAACCGAAAGATCAGGCCGTACGCCAGAAGGCAAAGAACCAGCATGGACAGGGGAGGGACAAGCTTCTGCCAGAGATGGGTCTGGAGATAAGGATTGATGTGTCCCCCAGCCCGGGCTCGCCGAAGATGGCGATAGAGGGTTAAAAAATTCATTTCCTGAGGTTTATTCGTTTCGAGGAGAAGATCAGACTTCGAATCGGGAAAGGGGTAATCCCGCCGATTAAAGACATTGTAAGACAGCACCTGATCTCCGTTAAACTCACGCTCCCAACCGTCTACAAAAACCCAGCGGTTTTCATGCCAGATGAGACGATCCGCATGGGTTCGGCGACGGATACCCATATGTTCATCCCACTCAATAACAAAAACATCATTCAGGGTTTCGAGGGGAACATCAGCCCATGCATATCCAACGAGGTGATTGGCTGACAGCATATTTAACCGGTAATCCCCGGGAATGTTCCGGAATTTTCCCGGATCCTTTCCTTTCATAATCTGACGGTACATGACCGCCTTCTTATTGGCGAGAGGCATCAAGGTTTCGGCAAAAAGAAATCCGACGGTGGCCATGACCAGGGCAACAAGAAGAAATGGCGTCATGGTTCTGTGCAGTGAGATGCCCAGAGAACGAAAGGCCGTAAATTCTTTGTTACGCTCCAGAGTACCGATCGTAAGCGTAAGGGCAATCAGGATACTGATGGGGGAGGCCTGTTCGTAGAGCATCTGCGGCATGGCAAAGAGATAGTGCCTCCACACTACGGAAAAGGCTACGTTATGGCGCTGAATTTCATCGATAATCTGGGTGAAATCGATAACGACATAAAGAGAGGCCAGGGTAACGATCACCATGAGAAAAATCACGACGAATAACGACCAGATATAGGTGTCAATACGGGTAGGAAAACTGCCCAGTCCTTTATGAAAGGTCACTTTGGACAGCAGGTTGGGAATCACTGCAGAAAAACGGCGTCCCTGGCTGAGTCTGCGGCCACGGAATTGGTAATAGAGGGCAAAGAGGACGAGGACAAAGGAAGGACCCCAGGATGCAATAAATATGTTTAACTTTCCCTGCGCGGCCATGTTTTCGCCAATAGCCATAACAATGTAGTAAATAATGATAAAGAGGAGAGAGAGTACAAAGGCAGATGTTCCCTTGAGCTGAGGCCGGCGGAAGGTGTAGGCCATTGCAAGCCATGCAAACAGGATACATGCAGCGGGGAAGGTCAATTTACGGTTCAGTTCGATAAGAACCCGGCGATATTCAAAGTCATTGGAGGGATTGTTCACCTTCTGAAGGAGTTCCGTTAGGGTCATTTCCAGAGGCCCCTTGGAAGACGTGGATCGTTCAAAGGGGGTCGCGATTCTGTTTAACAGGATGTTCTGCTCTTTGTTTGTGTTGATCTGATACCGTTCCGGGGATGATGTTTTTCTGAGATTGGTAATATGGGTCACGACCCCGGAAAGCTTTAGCCAGAGTTCCATTCCGGAAGAATCTGAAAAGAGGTCTCCGCTTTTAGCCGTAAGAATGCGAAGCGTAGGGTAGTCATTTTCAAAGATGGTGACATGTTTCCAGTGGGTCTTGGATGTGTCCATATCTCCGATGTAAAGAATCTTGTTGGGAAAGGAATCGATGAACTGTCGACTGTTGATGTTCTGGGACATGGCACTGCGCAATAGTTCCAGGCGATAATTGACCAGCGCCGAATTACTTCGGGGAAGAACGTAAATCTGGAGGAAAGCTGTAAGAAATGCGAATCCCAGGCCCGCAAGGATAAATGGTGTAATAATCTGTTTTCGCGTAAATCCCAGGGACATGAAGGCGAGAAGTTCATTGCTGCGCTGCAAATGAGAAACGGCAAAGAGAATTCCAAAGAGCAATCCCATGGGTACCGTCATCACGAGAAGTCCGGGCATGGAGAGAAGGATGATGTGAGATGCTTTCAGAAACGGGATACCCTGACGAAGGGAAAGTTCGATAATCTCAAAAAATGCTCTGACGAGAAATAGGGAAAGGTAGAAGCCGACACCCAGGGAGACGGCAGGAAGAATCGTGCGCAGGAGATAGCGGGAAGCCTTGCTCACCGGTGCAGTTTACCAGAAATATAACTTCCGATAAGATATATTATGTAAACTTTTATTCTAATTACCATGCCGTTATGCCATAAAACCGTGCATGCTTTGAATTCGTGTGTTTATTTGTTTGCGATTTGTTCAGCTGTCCAGGCGTCGCTGTGAGGGACCCGGTACACTTTCCCTGCGTAACTGCTCGATGATCTGCTGTAATGTCTTTATGATCTCATCACGGGAAACTTCCTGCTTTTGAAACTTAAGGCTTAAACTGAAGTGGCCTTCCTGGGGGGAAACCCGGAAGACAAAGGGGCGCAGTTTTTGATACTGATCCGAATCTTCTTCTTCGGGATCTGCTTCCGTCCCCTTACGTAACTCTCGCATTGCCTGGCGATCCCCGCCGGCTGCGTAAAGGTCAACCAGATTTCTCATGTCCATCAGATCGTCGGCCTTTGCTATTTCAAGAAGGATACTCTTGGCGCTAATGTCGGCGTGCCGACAAAGTTCACGAATCTCATCGGGGATTCGGCTGAGGGTTAAAGATTCTGTAATGGTTGAGCGGCTTTTCCCTACTGTTTTTGCAATCTTATCGTGCGTGTAATTGTACTTATTTTTCAGGGTCTGATATCCATGAGATTCTTCAAAGGGATTCAGGTCCCGCCGCTGAAGGTTCTCAATTAGTGCAATTTCAAGGATTTCAGATTCGTTCAAAATTTCCATCTCGATACAGGGCACTTCGGTGAGCCCCAGCTTCATTGCAGCATGGAAGCGTCGTTCCCCGGCGATGATCCTGTACCTTCCCTCTTCCACTCTGTGAACAAGGAGAGGCTCCAGGATGCCGTGAGATTTAATCGACTCGGCTAAATCGTCGACCTCCCCTACCGAAGTTCTGGGCTGGTCGGGATTGACTTCGAGGGAAGAAATCGGGAGATGTCGGCCCAGGGGGTGGTCGTCCCGGTTGAAGAGTTCATCAACGTAATGGTGGGTATGCCGCATTCCACGCTCATTGGGGAGACCACGTCGTTTAGACACGGCTGAGCACCTCCTCGGATAATTTATAGTAGTCAACAGCGCCATGGCTGTTTGGCGCGAAATCGAAAATCGATTCACGATAGGCTGGGCTTTCTTCAAGACGAACGTTTTTCCGTACGACTGTTTTAAAGAGTTTTGAGCCGAATACTTTTTTAATTTCTTTGTAAATATCTCTGGATAAAATAGTTCTACCGTCAAATAGCGTAACCACGGCACCAAGAATCTGAAGGTTTGGATTCATTCTTTTTTTAATTTTATCGATGGTTTCCAGAAGATCATCTGTTCCCTCCAGCGCGTAATAGGAAGATTGGATGGGAATCAGAATATGACTCGCTGCAACCATCGCATTGACCGTGAGAAGGCCTAGAGTCGGAGGGGTATCGACGAGAACCATGTCAAAGGATTCTTCCACCGTGGCGACAAGATCCTTAAGACGGAAATGGGCATCGATCTCCCCCATCATCACAGATTCAAGCTTGGCCAGAGTGATGTGGCTGGGCGCCACGGCAAGATTCTCCTTGCTCGAATGTTGTATGACCTGTGTCATGGGCACATCACCGGAGAGGGCATCCAAAATCGTGGGACGGCCCGGTTCAAAGGGCACAAAGGACATTGACGCATTTGCCTGTGGATCCATGTCCACGAGAAGTGTCTTCAACCCTTTATGAGCAAGGGCTGCGGCAAGATTGATCGCTGTTGTGGTTTTCCCCACCCCACCTTTCTGGTTCGTTATCGTGATGATCATGATTACATTTTGTACTTTCCGAAATCTTCCACATCAAGGGATTCAAACCATTTTCTCAGCTGGTCCTGGTTTTCCTGGTCATCCAGTTTGATGCTCTGGGCATGCTTCAGGACTTCAGGATCGGCAAAGATGGGGACTTCACAGCGCACCGCAAGCGCGATCGCGTCAGAAGGCCGTGAATCGATGGTGAAATCTTTATCCAAGCTTTTTGCATGAATTTCCGCGAAGAAGGTGTTGTCTTCCAGCTTGGATATCACTACGTCTGTCACCGTCGCGCCGAGTTCTGCGAAAACGTTTTTCAGAAGATCGTGTGACATCGGGCGCGGTGTCTTAACGTTGTCAAGTTTCAGGGCTATGGCATTCGCTTCGTAAATCCCAATCCAAATGGGAAGAAGCAGGTCTGCGTCTTCCTGCTTTAGAAGAATGACCGGCATATGGTTCACCGGGTCCAGAACAATACCCTTTAAAATCATTCGTATATGCTCAGTCATATCACCTGTAGGATAAAAACTTTTCACTGGAAAGTCAAGGATAAATGGCCGCACCTTCCCATCCTCCCCTGCTTTTGAAATGAAGAATACGGGGCCTGATTGAACCGCAGCAAGCCGCAGGGATCAGCGTCTATCGATTCTGAGGAACACGTCTGCCGCTCAGTGAATGGGCGTGTGCGCGGGTGATCTCAACGTCGATCCAGGAACCGGGACCAATATCAGAATTGATATCAACGAGATTCACAACGCGGTTGCAATGGCTGCGGCCCGACCAGCGAGACGGATCTTTGCGGGACTGTCCCTCCACAAGTACGGTCAAGGTTGTGCCGACAAGCGCCTGGTTGATCTCAGCCTGGATCTCATCCTGAATGCGGATTACATCGGCCAGGCGCTTATCCTTGATTTCAGGAGCTACATCATCATTCACCTTTGCAGCGGTCGTACCCCTTCGTGGAGAATACTTGAAGGCAAAGAGGGTCGCGAACCTTGCCTTTTGGATAAGATCAAGTGTCTGTTCATGGTCCTCCTCGGTCTCTCCGGGAAATCCTACAATCATGTCGGAGCTCAGAACAGCGTCGGGAATTTTATCTCGAAGCCTGGAAAGCAGGTCAAGGTATTCGTTACGCGTATATTTACGGTTCATGCGTGTAAGAATCGCATTGGATCCGCTCTGGACGGGAAGGTGAAGGTAACGACTGATATTTGGATGCCCGGCCACCGTATCGATCATGTCCTGAGTGAAAAGCTTCGGATGAGAGGTTACAAATTTCAGGCATTTCAGACCGGGTACACGGGCTGCCCGTTCCAGAAGTCCGTCAAAGTTCGTACCGGTTTCCGGACACTGGTACGCATTAATGGTCTGCCCGAGAAGCATGATATCGGTACGGTTGGACTCGACCAGGGCATGGATTTCCGTCAGAATGCTCTCTACAGGTCGGCTCCGTTCTCTTCCGCGGGTATAGGGGACGATGCAGAAGGAACAGAACATGTTACAACCTTCGATAACCGTCAGGAGAGCTGTATGGGTTCCTGAACGGTAGATCGTCTCATAGTCATAGGTGATATCATCGGATAGGTGCGTGGAGGCAAGAGGATCAAGCGTTTCAAGATGGTTGAGAATATGGTCGATCTGAGCCGGACCAATGACCAGATCGACGTGAGGGGCACGGTTCAGGAGTGAATCCCGGTATTGCTGGGCTACACAACCGGCCACGACGATGCGTCGGCTCGGGGCCGCACTTTTCCATTGTTTTAACCGGCCAAGGTAGGCAAAGATTTTTTCTTCCGCCTTTTCACGGACACTGCATGTATTCAGAATGACAAGGTCGGCATTCTGCTCGGAAAGTGCTATTTCCCATCCCGCTTGAACGAAATGTCCAGCCAGTCTCTGGCTGTCAAGCTCATTCATTTGACAGCCCCAGGTTTTAACGTGGATTCGTCTTACCTCAACCAACCCGGGAGGGCTCCTGCCTTTCGAGCTTCGTCGGGAAGATTTGCAAGGGTCTGTTTTGCAGTCTCCAGGTCCTTTTTGGTCTGCTCAAGCTCCTTCACAGCCTGATCCCAGGCCGGTTTGATGACCGAATCGCGATAGGAAGGGTCGTCCCAGCGATAAAAATCAGTCTGGAGGCGGTTGATTTCACTCTGAATATTCTGAACGCGCTGTTCCAGTCGGTCGACCTGAGAGCGAGCCGATTTCATCCTCGTCTGCCAGTACTCTTCCCCTTTTGAGTTCGTATCCTTGTATTCGGATAATTCCGGAAAGTCTCCGCCGGGAGATTTGGGAGCAATCGTCAATCGCTCCGCACTCTCCATCCGGGTCAGAGAATCGTTTGTGATCACAAGTGTGCTCTTACCCGCTGTTTCTTTGTTTCTCATTGCTTTCATATACAGGGATACCTTCTTGTCTTTAGCCTTCGCAGTATCCGTCTTTTTCGTCTTCGCAGACGATTCTTCCCCGGTCTTCTTGGATCCTGATTCCTGCGCAAGGCCGAAGGATGCAGCGATGAGGAGCGCCATGGTTCCAGCAAGGATATTTCGATTCATTTCTGAATCCTCCCGTATCGATCTTCCAGCCGCACGACGTCATCCAGGTGGGGTGTGGATACTTCAACCAGCCTGCAACCCCGTTCGGTGGAGAAGCGGTGGATAGTCCGCGGCGGGAGATGGTAGCCCTCCCCTACCATAAGTCGAATCGTTCGCCGATCCGTTCCGTCCCCCGTTTCGAGGATCATCTCACCTTCTATAACGTAGATGGTCTCCTCTTTCATTTCATGGTACTGGCGGCTTAATTCCTGACCGGGTTCGATGACGAGGATTTTCCCGGCATAGGAAGAAGTATGGGCAAAGATCAGTTCGTAACCCCAGGGTTTGTCAATCTTGGTTACATGATGGGGCAAAGGAGACCTCCGGGAATCGTGGAAACAAAACTCTCCATGAGAAATTCGTAGACTTCCTTCGCCGTCGAGAAGGTCATGGCTGTGGAAAGAAGATTCCGGGTGTGGTCGTAGTCTATTTTACGGAGCGTATCCTTTATGATGGGAATATAGGACGGTTCCATCGAAAGCGTTTCCACTCCCAGTCCGACCAGGGCGATGGCTCCAAGGGGGTCGGCAGCCATTTCTCCACAGACGCTGACCTGGCATCCCGAGGGGACGGCCTTGGCAACGACGCTGTGAACGAGGGATAAGATCGCCGGATGAAGGGGTTCGTACAGATAACTCAGGCGCTCATTATTCCTATCGATGGCCAGTGTATATTGGATCAGATCGTTTGTTCCAATCGCCATGAAATCCACTTCCTGAGCTACACGTTCGGCGATGACCGCGGCAGAGGGAACTTCGATCATGACTCCCAGGGATATATCTTTTACGTGGTCCTTCCCCTCGGCCTCAAGTTCCTGCGATATTTCAGCGATAAGGGCACGGGTCTGGCGGATCTCATTGATCCCTGAAACCATGGGCAGGAGCACTTTCAGATTTCCGACCCTGGCGGCTCGAAGCAGGGCACGAAGCTGAGGACGAAAGATGTCCAGATAGTTGAGACAGAGGCGGATCCCGCGCATTCCCATGACAGGATTATCTTCTGGAAGATGGAGAGTCTCACGGGCTACTTTTCGACCCCCGAGATCAAAGGTGCGGATAACAACGGGTTTCGGAGCCATGGATCGGAGGAGTTTTCGGTAAACTTTGTAATGGTCCTCTTCAGATGGGATCCGGGGCACCATGGTGAGGTAAAGGAATTCACTTCGATAGAGGCCGATGCCTTCCGCTCGATAACGGCGGACTAGGGAAAGCTCTGAGGAGAGTTCCAGGTTGGCCATGAGATGGATGGGGACACCGTCCATCGTGACAGACTCCCCCTTGCCCTCCCGTTCCAACCTTGCATAAAAGGTCCGATACCGCTGCTTTTTATTTCGATATTCTCCCAGGATGCTTTCATCGGGATTAATAATGACCTTGCCTTCGGTACCATCAACAATTACGATATCCCGATCTCCTGCCAGGTTGGTAATGGAGGGAACGCCGATGACAGTCGGGATCCCGAGTGCCTTTGCCATAATTGACGTATGCGAAGTCTGTCCGCCGGTTTCGGTAATATATCCGACAATCCTTTTATGGGTATACCTTGCCAGGTCCGATGGAGCAATGTCGTGGCCGATGATGACAACATCTTCCGTGAAATCACGGTTTTCGGAGACCCGTTCCCCACCAAGGGCTGAAATGATCTGCCGGGATACATCTTCCAGATCCACGACCCGTTCGCTGAGGTAAGCATCCCCCGCCGACTTCAGGCGGGTTTTAATGTCTTCGGTCACCACATGGACAGCCCATTCCGCATTGGTTCGGTCCGCACGGATCAGATCTTCAATTTTGCTCAGAAATACCTCGTCTTCCAGGAACATCTTGTGAGCAAGAAAGACAGAGGCAAGCTCATCTCCAAAGACACGCCGGGTATGGCTGTGGAGTTCCCGAATATTTACCCGGGCCCGTTCCAGACCTTCACGGAATCGTTTCAGCTCACCGGTAATCTCCGACTCTGTCAGGGTTGAATGGTGAATCTCCATCCCGCCGTGATTGATGATCACAGCTCGCCCGATAGCGATCCCGGGACAGGCAGAGATTCCCCGATGGATCATTCACCTTCCCCGAAATAGTCCAGGATCAACTCTTCCACGGCGTTCATCGCCGACTCTTCATCTTCCCCATCTGTGACTACGGTTATCATCGATCCTTTGGCCGCTGCAAGCATGAGAATGCCCAGAATACTCTTTCCATCAACGGCTTCCCCGTCCTTCGATACGGTCACAGAACATGCATATCGCTTGGAAGTTTCCACAAGTTTCGCTGCGGCACGCGCATGAAGTCCAAGTTTGTTGATGATTTCAATATCCTTCGTGATCATGAGTCCTTCCCGTGTTCATAACTTGCAAATCGAATGCTGTCTTTGGCGCGATGAATCATTTCTTCCAGAATCTGGTGAAAGGGTTCCCGATCAAGGCACATGGTCGCAAACTTCAGCAGAAGCGGAATATTTACGCCGGATATGACCTCGATGACTCGATCCTCCTTTAACAATCTGGCGGCATGGTATGTCGTGCTGCCGTAGGTGTCGTTAAAAATAATCCAGGGTCCCGGTTCTGTCTTCGCCATAGCTTCACGGATAATCGCGTCAACCATCTCTGGATTGCAGGATTTCCAGGGGACGGATACCGGGAAGAGGCACGAGGGATGGCCAAGAATGGTTTCCACGGTCGATACCATTTCATGAGCCAGGTTGCCACAGGTGAGAACCAGACCGCAGGTCATGCTTCTCTCCGATGAATATCCCGATGATGAACCGTAACGTTGAAATGTTTCAACCGGAAAAAGTCTGCCAGCCGCTCCGCGACGGCAACCGATCGATGCCGTCCACCTGTGCAGCCGATCCCGATCCCGAAATAGCTTCGGTGCTCTTTACGGACCTGCTCGACCAGATAGGTCATAAAATCGGTCAGCTTTGCATAAAAATCATGAGTTTCCTCAAAGCTGAATACGTAGTCGCTCACACCCCGGTCCAGACCAGTGAAGGGTTTGAGATCGGGAACAAAATGCGGGTTAGGAAGGAAACGTACATCCATGACAAAATCGACATTCCCGGGATGTCCGTAAGCAAATCCAAAGGAGGTGATCGAGATCAGAAACTGGTTGCCCCGAATGCTCGCATCTCCAAATTCCTGTAAAACCCGGGTTCGAAGCTGATGAACGTTGAGATCAGTCGTTTCGATCAGCGTATCAGCAATGTTACGGATGGGCTCCAGAAAATTTGTCTCGGCCTGTATGGCATCTTCCAGGGTCGCCCCGGTTCCCTGGAGAGGATGGGGTCGACGTGTTACCTGATAACGACGGGAAATGATTTCCGGTTCCGCCCAGAGAAATACCATGAATGCCTGCGGATCCGATGATTTTACTTCTCTCCAAATCCGCTCAAAGTCCTGGGAGTACTGTAAACTGCGGACATCCGCGGATATGGCGATTCGATCCATATTTTTCAGGTGATCTAATAGAGCGGGGATCAGAACGACGGGAACATTGTCCACACAGTAATATCCGATATCTTCAAGCGCGCGGCTCGCATAGCTCTTTCCGGATCCTGAAAGACCCGTTATCAAAAGGATCCGTCTCTCCTTCGATTCAGGAGCGGGCATTTCGAATCAGGTCTTCCTGGAGCTTATCGATGAACTCTTTCGGTTCATCGTAGCCCATGTTCTTAAGAAGCTTGGCTCGTGTTGCGATTTCAACCAGAAGCGCAATATTCCGCCCCGGGCTTACCGGCATTTCAATGAGAGGGATCTCCACATCAAGAATTCGGGCCGATTTGGCATCCGCACCCAGGCGATCATATTCGATCGTTTCATCCCAGTGCTGCAAATCGATAACCAGATCGATTGTCTTTTCAGGGGCGACTGCCGTGACGCCAAACATATGGTGAACGTTGATGATGCCAATTCCCCGAATTTCAAGGCGGTTCCTGATTCGTTCGTTACCGGGCCTGCCAATCAGAACATCATTGGGAAACCTTCGGACCATCACCACATCGTCACTGACCAGCCGATGTCCCCTCTTCACCAGCTCAAGGGCACACTCACTCTTGCCGACACTGCTCTTTCCCGTAATCAGAACTCCAAGTCCATATACATCCACCAGGTCGCCCGAAACGGTTCTACGCGGCGCCAGCTGATCCTGAAGGAAATAGGTCAGCCGTTCAATGAGTCGACCGGACGAGGCGGGGCTCGAGAAGAGAGGAATATCACCAGAATTGCAGGCATCAAGTAATTCTGGAGGGGGGGGGTGGTCACGGCTGAGGACAATCGCACTGATGGACTGCTGACAAAGCGTATCCACCCGCACTTTCCTCTTCTCCTCAGACATGGTCTCCAGATAGTCCAGTTCCATCGTTCCAATGATTTGGACGCGGTTTTCCTTAACAGCTTTTGTGAAACCCGCCAGAGCAAGACCGGGTTTCTGCGGTCTGGGGCGTTCAATGATGCGGTTCAACCCCTCCTTCCCGCCTATCAATCTCAGCTGGAGGTCTTCCAATTCCTTATTCAGAAGAACCCGGGCCGATACGGGTATGGTTTCCTTCATCAGGTGATCTTCTTTTCTTCCTGATTGATAAATTCAAAAAGCTGATTTGCGGAAGAGGCATTCATGAAGTGATGAATGGCACCGGGGGTCCGTAAGATTTTCGATATCCGGGCAAGTACCTGAAGGTGTGGATTCGGTTGATCGGGCGGGGATAGAACGACAAAGAAGAGATGCGCCGGAGCCTTATCCACAGCATCAAAATCGACACCGTTTTGACTCCTGGCCAGAGCTACTTTAACTGAATCGACCTGCCCCGTCTTGCAGTGAGGAATGGCCACTCCGTTTCCAATACCGGTTGAGAGGATCTCTTCCCGGGCCAACAGCTTCTCATATACCTCTTTCTTATCCCTGATCATGCCGGTACTCTCCAGAAAACTTGAAATATCCTTCAGCGCGTCGTTGCGATTCCGGGCATTCAGGTTCCAGAGAATATGCTCCGGTTCAAGAACCTGGTTGAGTTTCATGGTCGTTTATTCAGGAATAATAAGATTGTATTTTCCGTCTTTACGGCGGTGAATAAATCTTACGGCTCCATCGGTCACATCGCGGAATACCAGAATATCGTCCCCACTCTTATCCATGAGGGTCACCGCATCTTCCACACTCAGGGTTCTCACTTCCAGACGGGTCGTAGTAAGCGTCTTTTCCGTTTTCTTTTTCGGTGCCCTGCCGCTCCGGTCAATCACGCTCAACTGCCACTGGCTCTCCATCTTATGGGCTTCGCGACGTTTGCGATCTTTCAGTTTCTTTTTCTTTTTCTCCAGCTGAACATCCAGCTTGTGTACCGCATCCATGAAAGCCTCACGCATATCCAGTCCGGACGCGTGTGACTGTATGACATCGCCATGTTCGTGAACCAGGATCTCCACTTTTTTGTTGGCTTTCAACTCTTCGAGATTGACACGGACCTCGGAAGTATCGTCAAGATACTTCTGAAATTTTTTCAGGCGTTTCTGCACAAAATCCTGAAAGGATTCAGACAGTTCAAACTTTTTTGCATGGAAGTCGATTCTCATGGATCACCTCTCATGATCTGGATTTCTTTCTGTCTTGAGAACTTGGAATCCCCAACTCTTCCCTGTACTTGGCCACAGTCCTTCGAGCCAAGCGGATATGATACCGTGTTTGGATAATCTGCGCAACTTTCGCGTCGCTCAGAGGTTTCCGTTCATCTTCACGCTCAATCACCTCCTGGATGATTTTCTGTACCCTGGAGACGGTCACGTTGGATCCATCGGTTGTCGGCAGTCCCTGGAGAAAGAACATCCTCATTGGAAAAAGGCCACGAGGTGTCTGAATATACTTATTGGACACAACACGGCTGACCGTCGATTCGTGAACGTGGACATCTTCCGCGACAGTCCTCAGGGTGAGTGGGCGAAGGTGATCTTTTCCCTTGTCCAGGAAGTTCCTTTGATACTGCACAATACTGGTAGCCACCCGGTAGAGGGTCCGGTGCCGCTGCTCCACGCTCTTGAGAAGCCAGAGGGCTGATTGAAGTTTTTTACGCAGATAGGAAGCCGTCTCTTCATCTTTCGCGGTATTGGCCTCCCGAAAAAGTCTCAGGTAACGGCGATTGATCCGAAGACGGGGCATTCCATCATCGTTCAGAAAGACAGTATAGTGAACTCCTCTGCGGATCACGTACACCTCGGGTTCCACGTAAACCGGAATGACATTTGAATACTTTCGTCCAGGATAGAGATCCAGGTGGCGAATGGTTTCCCGAACGGCATCCATTTCTTCCTCGTTCAGACCCAGGGCATGACGAATCGTTTCGTAATCCTGGTGAAGAAAGGAGTCCCACTGGTTCTGAATTACTTTTTTAATTACGGGATCCTCGGTCTGCATCATCAGACATTCCTGGTGAGATCGCGCCCCCACGCCGGTGGGGTCCAGTGAATGGATTACCCGCAATGCCGATTCCAGAAGCTCCATGTCCATCCCCGATTCAGCTGCAATATCTTCAAGGGGATCCAGGAGATACCCGTCATCATCCAGGGAAGCGATCAGGATGTGAACCGGTCCGATCAACTCCGGGGGAATATTCATGAGCTGGACCTGCCAGAGCAAATAGTCTACGAGCTTCTGGCTCTCCCGGGAAATATTTTCAATGGGTGCCGCTTCCAGAGGCTCCATGGTGGCGGTAAAGGTCGTCCGGTCTGCGTTATCCAGATAATCCTGGAAGAATGCCTCGATATCCGTATCCATGGGTTCTTCCCTGATATCTTCCGGTTGGGAGGAATCCTTCTCTGTCGTCTGTGGTGGCGGCTCTCCCTCTGTACCCAGAATATCTTCAAGTACGGGGTTGGTCTGAAGTTCAGTAGCCATCAAGTCCCGCAATTCCAGACGGGTCAGCTGCAGAAGTTTTATGGCCTGCTGAAGGGTCGGGGTAAGAATCAGCTTCTGTACGAGGCGCTGTTCAAGCTTGCTTTGAAGTGCCATTCAATTCCTGCCGGGTTCAGCCGGAAAATTCTCAGTGGAGAGAGAAAGTTTCCCCGAGGTAGGCCTGGCGGACCTGAGGGTCATCGGAAAGTTCCATGGGTGTGCCCGATCGGAATATCTCACCATCTTTGATTATATACGCCCGGTCAGTGATTTTCAACGTTTCCCGTACATTATGATCGGTAATAAGAATCCCGATTCCCGCTGATTTTAAATGGTTTACGACGCGTTGAACATCCAGAACCGCCAGAGGATCAACCCCGGCAAAGGGTTCATCCAGTAGGAGAAAGGAAGGGGTCAGGGTGAGAGCCCGGGCAATTTCCACTCTGCGACGTTCTCCCCCGCTGAGCCGGTCGGCTCTCTGGTCAGCGAGATGAAGAACTCCGAGTTCCTTCAGAAGATCCCGGGCAACCTCCATCTGTTCTTTCGGGGGCCGTTTCTGCTGCTCAAGCACACAGAGAAGATTATCCATTACGGTCATTCTGCGGAAAATACTTGACTCCTGGGGAAGATACACGATCCCGTGCTTGGCGCGCATGTACATGGTGGAGTCAGTGATGTCCGAATCATCAAGATGGACTTCTCCGCCGTTCGGAGGGACGAATCCAACGATCATGTGGAACGTAGTCGTCTTTCCGGCACCGTTGGGTCCCAGAAGCCCGACGACCTCTCCACTCAAAAGGTCCATATCGATGCCCTTGACGACCCTGCGTGAACCGTAACGCTTGGACAGGTTCCTAATTGAGAGTCTGTGTGACGGGCTCACCCTTTACCTCCAGTTTGGTACTCCTCCCCTCCCCGATCAGGTACATTTGCCCAGTGGACCGATCCAGGACCATCGTGGACGCAGATACCATTTTACCCTGAGAATCGATAACGCGGGCGGGACAGCCTTCGATAAAGACCGTTTCCGTCCCTCCTTCAATAAAATCTACACGATCCCCCTCCGCCTCAATTCCCTGGGCCAGATCCTTCAGGACTACCCCTCCTGTCAGGGTCACCTCATTCCATGCCCCATTCTCTCCCCGACCCGTCAAGTACTCGGAAACGGCTTCCATGTTTTCCTGTTCCATATGAATATTTCCATTGGCATTCATCCGTCCGCGTTCCTGATCCATTTGAAGAAAATCGCATGAAAGGCGCTCCTGTCCCTCTCCGAAGCGCAGAAGGACAACTTTTTCCTTCGCCTCTACAAAGCGGTTCTGATTAAAAAGAGTTTCACAGCGAAGATCGTATTCGGGTGTCCAGGCATGAACCGTACCTGTGAAGGTCGAGGTTTTCTGTTCGATCATCATCATGGCGTGGTCGGAAGTGACATGCAGGTCTGATGTATCTTCCATCACATGCACGCGTTCATGAATCTGGACCTGCTCACGGTCACGGTTGTACACCATTTTCCCTCCCTGTGCATAGAGCGCCCCATTCCGCAGATCCACCATTTCCCGAAAGGTAAAGGTGTTTTCCAGGGGACGTGCCAGGAGGTATTCGGAATGGACCAGGGTGTTTTCGGTGCAGAGTATGATGTTCCCAAATGCTGTAAATTCCTCAACATCTCCCCGGGGTGTCAGCCGAGCAGTGCCGCTCAGCGCGGAAAGAAAGCTGTCCGCATAGTCAAATTCAAAAGGTTCTACAAGCTCCAGCGTATCGGGACGGCCTTCCCGGTATCGAAGGACCATACCTTCGGAATGGGCGTAATCTTTTCCCCGGGTCCACTCCCCCCCTTCCAATAGATTCACGGCAATCGGCATCTGTCCATTTTTTTGAAAACGGGCTCGAATCACCGGTGCGGTCATATCGGTCTGTGGTGCATCTGATGTCAGCATGGTCAGGTGTCCGCATTCGCCAAAAAGGACATTCTCCTCCTCAATCTCACGAATTTCCAGGGAGTCAAAGGTCCCCACAATATTGCCGATAACCGCGACTGCTCCTTCAGGAAAGGTAAAGGTTTTACTCTTAAGATTGACCTGAAATCCATCGGAAAGGAATACATCCCCCTGCGAACCGTTCATGGAAAATCCTTCATCTACAGTGAGTAAGGACCTCCGTACGTCAACGACTGGCCGGGTCATCCATCCCCAGTATTCTTCACCGTAGGAAAACTGGACATTTTGCAGACCCATCAGGAATCGGGAACGATGACGGTAGGCCATCTCTTCAGTCCAGAGAGTGAGACCGTCTTCTGTGGTCAGCGTGATGTTCCCCTGAATGCCAAAATCCCTGGTATTGGCATCGAAATCCATGGTTCGGCATGCCAGATCCAGAACTGCGCGATCACTGTAAAAGCGAATCGAGACATCCTGCAGATTAAAAGTGTTTTTTGCATATCCTAAGACCCGGCCGGCAGAGAGAGAAAAGACCACTTTCCCCTCTTCGGATTCCTTATACTGAAATCCCTCCGTAAACTGAATGATGCGTTCCTGCAGCGAAGCTGGAATTTCCTCACGGCGCTCACTGAACGCAAGTCTCTGAGGCTTAAAAAGTGTCAGAAGAAGGCCGGCGTACAGGAGGAGACCTGCCATGGAAAGAATTTTTCCTATTTTCTCCTGTCGCCTGTTCACGGAGTCACATACCCTTTCATGGATACACGGGGTGTATGGTTCCAGAAATCGACATGGTAGAGGATGGAACACGATTCGGGAAGCGGAGTGCATTCTTCCCCGTTCCAGAAGATGAAGGGCATCGATCGTACCTGTCCCCGAAGATTCGAACGCAAATGGCCGTTCCCGAATCGCTGAACAGGTGCATCGAGGGTTACCATCGTGGAAGCAAAGAGGGGTTCTCTGTTTCCCGGGCCGCAGGGCTGAAGCTTCTGGAGGTCAGCCAGGAGTTCCGGAGTCAGATCGTCGATGGAGAGAACGGCGTCGACTTCGATGGCAGAAAGCCCATCCGTCCCAATTCGGGCCAGATATTCCTGAAGAGCCAGCGAAAAGGGACCCAGGTCTTTCTCTTCGAGAGATAGACCGATGGCCATGGCGTGGCCCCCGAAAGACAGCAGAAAAGAGGAAAAGGGGTGAATCGCAGCGTGAAGATCCACACCTGGAATACTGCGTCCGCTGCCCTTCAGAGAGGTTCCCTCTTTCGTAAGAAGAATGGCCGGGCGGCCGGTCGATTGAACCACTTTTGCGGCGGCAATGCCCAGGACTCCATAGTGCCAATCCGGGTCATAGAGAACCGCCACAGGATCATCGGATGCTATCCGTTCCAGAGCTTCCCGGGTTACCTGATCCTGTAATCCCTGGCGTAAACGGTTTTCACGGTCCAGCTCCTCGGCGGCATGCCTTGCTGCCTCAGAATCTCGACAGAGAAAATAATCGACAACCCTCCTGGCATCTCCCAGTCTTCCTGCCGCGTTAATTCTCGGACCGATGCGGAAAGTTATGTCTGTGGTTGAGATGGGAAGACGAACACCCGAAACTTTGTAGAGGGCTGTGAGGAAAAGATTGGTGGGTGAATTCAATGCCTTAAGGCCGAGGGAGGTGATCGTGCGATTCTCCCCCAGCAAAGGAACCTGGTCACAGAGGGTTCCCATGGTCGCCAGACGCAGGAAGCTGTCAGGATTGATCGCCAGTTTCCCCATTTCTGCCAGTCCCTGTGCGACTTTCATGGCCACTCCAGCCGCAGCCAGATGTTTTAACGGCTCGGGAGCCTCCACAGCCGGGTTGCACATCAGCACGCCCGGAATAGTCTTTCCGTCACACAGGTGATGATCCAGCACGATGGGATCAAGGCCCTTCTGAATTGCCATATCTAACGACTCATGGGCTGTTGCTCCGTTGTCCGCGGTCAGCAGGAGCCTGGCCCCATGGTGGACGGCTTCATCGACATGAGAAGGGTGGAGCCCATAGCCCTCTTCGAACCGGTGGGGCAGGGAGAAGGTGACCTGTGCCCCGAGTAAGTCCAGAACGGCCTTGATCATCACAAGGGAAGTGATCCCATCCACATCGTAATCCGAGTGAATATGGATGGCTTCCTTCAGTTCCACGGCCTTGAAAAGGCGCCGGACGACATTTTCCGCGGCAGGCCAGAGACTCCAGGGCGTCAGATCCTTGTATTCGGGTGAAAGAAATGCCGCCCGGTTCTCCGATGTCACACCCCGCGAATGGAGAATGGAATCAAAAACGGGTAAATCCTGCGGCCCTTCCGGGATGACCAGCCGGCGCCTACCGGCCGGCGTAGACACCCATGGCCCTGAATTTATCATACCGGCCCTTAAGGAGTGTATCGATGTCCATGGCCATGAGAGTGTCCAGTTCCGCCAGCCATCGCTCCTTCATGGTGGCAGCCATCTGCTGCCAGTCCCGGTGAGCGCCCCCAAGGGGCTCAGGAAGAATGTCGTCAATCAGTTTCATCTCCAGAAGATGCTTCGCGGTCAATCCAAGGTTGGCGGCCGCCTCCTCCACGAATTTAGGTTCTGCGGCACGCCAGAGTATGGAAGCGCACCCTTCCGGTGATATAACCGAATAGATACTGTGTTCGAGCATGAAGACCCGGTCCCCCACGGCAATGCCCAGCGCGCCGCCTGATCCTCCCTCCCCCGTCACCGTGACAATGACGGGGACCCTCAGGCGGCTCATTTCCAGAATATTGACGGCAATGGCTTCCGCCTGCCCCCGCTCTTCCGCGCCGATACCCGGATAGGCTCCAGGCGTATCCACCAGGGTCAGGATGGGAATCTGGAACGACTCCGCCAGTTTCATGATCCGCAAGGCTTTCCGATAGCCTTCCGGATGGGCCATACCGAAATTTCGGCGGATCTTGTCTTTGGTATCTCGACCCTTTTGATGGCCGATGATGGCCACGCGATGGGGCCCGAGGAATCCCAGTCCCGTTACCAGGGCAGGATCATCACTGAAGTGACGATCCCCGTGCAGTTCCTGAAAACCGTCAATCAGAAGTTCAACATAGTCCAGGGTGTAGGGACGCTGGGGGTGACGGGCCAGCAAGGTTTTCTGCCAGGGAGTCAGTTTTTCGAAAACAGCCCGGGTCTGCCGGGTGAGCTTTGATTTAAATTTCGCGATCTCTTCCTTTCGTGAGGCGGTGGAGGGAAGAGAGTTCAATTCGTCAATCTTTTTTCGAAGATCGTCCAGTTCCTTCTCAAAATCCATGCGCGTATCATAGCAAATAATGGGAGCCGGGTCACCCTGGCCGTTGTCAGAGGCCCCCCACGGCGGATCTTGCCTTTCCCGCCGGTTTTCTATATTGTACGGGGAGAATGGAGAAAGTGCAGAAATCCAGGGAAACCTGTATTACCGTTGCGATCCTGTTGCCTGATCGTCAGGAAGATGAAGTATCTGAGCATCTGGATGAGCTGGAAGATCTGATCGATACGGCAGGGGCCGAAGTCATCGCCCGCGTGATACAACGGAGAGATCGGCCCGACCCGGCCACCTTTATTGGACGGGGAAAGGCAGAAGAAATCACTCACCTGGCCGGGGTGCACAATGTCCAGACGGTGGTCTTCGACGATGATCTTACTCCGGCTCAAATTCGAAACCTGGAGAAGATCATTGATATTAAGATCCTGGATCGTTCTTCCCTGATCATGGACATCTTCGCCTCCCATGCGAGGACGCGGGAGGCCAAAACGCAGGTAGAACTGGCCCAGTATCGATACCTGCTTCCCCGGCTCACCCGTCAGTGGACTCACCTCTCAAGGCAGGTAGGAGGTATTGGGGTCCGGGGGGTTGGAGAAACTCAGCTCGAAACGGACCGTCGGATCATCAATCGACGGATTTCGCACCTTCAGAAAGAACTGGATAAGATCAACCTGTCCCGAAAGACCCAGCGTGCCCGCAGGGAACAGCTGCCTCGCGTTTCCATCGTCGGATACACTAACGCCGGGAAATCGACTCTCTTTAATCAGCTGACCCGGGGTGAACAAAAAGTTGAAGATCGACTCTTCGCTACACTTGATTCAAAGATCTCCAGGGTTACTATCGGACAGAACTTCCCCGTCCTCTTTTCCGATACGGTCGGCTTCATCCGAAAACTTCCCCACCACCTTGTAGCATCCTTTCGTTCAACCCTCGAAGAAGCTCTGGAAAGCGATCTTGTTCTTCTTCTCCTCGACATAAGCCATCCTGCCGTCGAAGATCATGAAACGGTGGCTCGAGAGGTTCTTGCCGATCTCGGGGTGCAGCCCGAATCGATCCTCAAGGTATACAACAAGATCGACCGCCTGGCGCAACCACGTGCATCGGACTCCGTCCTGGCCGTTTCCGCCCGGACGGGCGAAGGGCTGGGTCACCTGCTGGATGAAATTCAGCAGAGACTTATGAAATATTTTGTTGAAATTATCTATGCCTACCCGATCGAAGATCAGGAATCCATTCGTGATTGTATGCGTCGGGGTACAGTTCTGGATGTCCACCAGGAAGAGACCATGACACACATCAAGATCCGACAGCGCCGGGACCATCGGTGACAGGAATCCTGATCGCGTATCTGGTTTTTCTTCTTATCCTGGGAACTCTTCTCGGAACACGCTCGAAGAAAGATGAGGATTTTTATGTCGCTTCACGAACCATGGGCCCGCTCCTTGTCGGGGCAAGCCTGCTGGCGACCAGTATTGGCGGATCCTCTCTCTTTGTAACCGCCGATCTCATTTCCTCTCACGGGCCATCCGGTGCAGTTCTGGAAATTGGAGGTGCTGCCGGGCTCCTGGTTCTCGGTTTGTTTCTGGTCCCCCGCGTCCGTCGAACGAATGCCTATTCCATGGCGGGAGTTCTGGGACAATTTTATGGACCGGGTGTACGCCGCTGGGGTGCCGGCCTCCTCGCCGTGGCGGAGATCCTCTGGTTTGCCCTGCTGGTCCGGGCTCTTTCGGAGGCTGTCCAGCCATCCTGGCTGCTCTATGTCGCCGTTCTTGCCGTGGTCATCTACACTTCCGCGGGAGGCCAATGGGCCGTCTTCGGGACCGATTTGCTCCAATCCGGACTGATCTTTGGAGGAATCCTGACGGCCGTGCTGTTGGTTTCTCGACCGGCACCGTTCCATCCGTCCCCGGTAGCCTTTTCCGGTATGACCTCCCTCTTTGCTCTCGCCTTTCTGGCGCACATGGCCGGATCGGATATCTTTTCACGAATTCTCTCCGCCAGGGATATTGCGGCGGCACGTTGGGGATGCGTGATGGCTGCTGCGGGAAAGCTCATCTGGGCGTGTCTGATGGTGGCCGCATTTCATGGGATCCCCGCGGAACATGCATTTCAGACATGGCTGAAGGGGCTTCCGGCAGGTGTCGCGGTTCTCGTTCTTCTTGCGGCGGTGTCCGCTCTGCTTTCCTCCATGGACACCGTTCTCATGTCGGCTACGACCTTTTTTCAACACGATCTCCTGCATCTGTCCTTTCAAACCTGGACAAGCCGAATAGTGACCGGTCTTCTTGGGACAGCTGGCGTAGCTCTCTTCCTCTGTTCCGGCTCTCTTCTGGGACTCTTTACTCTTTCCTATGCCTTTTTCAGCGGTGCTTTCATCCTGCCCGTTCTCTTCGGGATTGCCTTTGCCCGAAGGGCTTCGAGAACGACACTAGTGATCCCGGGCATGGCCGCCGGAGGGATTACGGCAGCTGCATGGAACCTCTGGATCGGTCTGGCCGTATCGGGCCTGGCGGCCGCTGTCGCTTTTACGGGAGGTGAACATCGTGACTGACCATCCCCTAGTTTCCTGTCTGATGCAGAACAGACCGTCCATCCATTCTTTTGCACTTCTCTCCCACCAGGCCGCTGTTTGGGTTGACGGGAAGCACTCCTTATCTCACCTTGTGGAGAAGGGATTCAAGCCATCAATACTCTTGACTCCTGAACATGGATTCTACGCCATAGCCCAGGACCATGAACCCGTCGTTTCTTCCGATGTCGGCCTGCCGACACAATCTCTCTACGGAAATCATCGGGCAAGCCTCTCGCCGAAAGAGGAATATCTACGGGATATGGACGCTCTCGTGATTGACCTGGTGGATATCGGAACCCGCTATTACACCTACGCTGTGACGGCACTGTACTCCATTCGGGTTGCGGCGGAGCTTGACCTTCCCGTAATCCTTCTGGACCGTCCGAATCTCCTCGGAAATGAAAAGAGGGAAGGTCCAATCCTGAGAGAGGGATTCGAGTCCTTTGTCGGAGCCTTCCACGTTCCCATTCGTCACGGTATGACATTGGGAGAGCTGATCCGTTTTGAACTGACGCGGGAAGGCCTGTCTGCAAACCTTACAGCACTCCCTGTCTCCGAAAGGAACATTCTCCCCTGGGTCCCCCCCTCCCCCAACATGCCGACCCGGACCACAGCCCTGCTTTATCCGGGCATGTGCCTCCTGGAAGCCACCAACCTATCCGAAGGCCGGGGAACAAGTCTGCCCTTTCATGTCGTCGGGGCCCCCTTTCTCGATGGAATACGCCTCTCTCGGACCCTGAATGAACTGGATCTTCCGGGGGTTTCCTTTTCTCCCTATTCCTTCCGGCCTCAATTTCAGAAGTGGGCCGGAGAGCTATGCCATGGTGTCCATCTGATGGTCACCGATCCTGATAGGTTTACCAGTTTTCCAACGGGTGTTCGTGTCCTGGAGGCCTGTTTCAGGCAGGCGCCTGATCTCGCAGTCTGGCGAAAGGACCCTTACGAATTTATTGCGGAGATCCCGGCCCTGGACCTGCTCACCGGTTCCCCGGAACTTCGAACTCTCCTGGAGAGGGGTGCCGATCTGACTTCATATCTCGCACGATGTGAAGAAGAAGCACATAAATTTCGGCCTGAAGGTCCTTAAAACGCTTTCCCGTCTCTTTTCGGAATGAGCTGTCCGGATCAGGTACGTTTTTTCTTTGACCGTATGCGAAGAACCAACAGGGTGATCATGCAGGAGACATGGAGAACCAGAAAGGGAAGAACCTGGAGAAAAGAAAGGTCAACATGCTTTATATGACGAAGGTAGATCACCGGGCCCCAGGCGCCCACACCCACAAGGATAAGAATCCACCGTAACCATTTCATAGGTTCCTCCTGTTCATCCATTCGCAGGGTATCAAGATCACCCCGGGATAACGCCGTATCATCGTAAAAAATTCTTCATTGAATGTAACCGATTGACTTCAGCTTCTGTATCTCCTCCTGCGAGAGGGTTGTATCCTTTTCTCCCGGTCGATAGATCGAGGTGTGAAGAAATCTAATTCGCTCCTTCTCCATTCGATCCGTGATTTCCGGAGCGCTGACAGCCTGGTTAACCTTTTCAAGGGGATCCTGGTCAAGGAAAAAAAGCTCGGGAGCATGATTCAGAAAGGGGTGAGGCTCCTTTCTGTCATAGGGAAAATTGCTGAAAATCTCATCGGTATAGAAAATGTACTTCATCTCTTTTCCTATGACAGCCTGGATTTCCTGACCGTAAAGTCCGCTCTCGACGAAGAGAAACCGGTTCGCGGGAGAAGGAGTCAAAAGAGAAAGTCCGGGAAAGGGTTGAGTGGATTGAATTCCGGTCAATTCCAGGATCGTGGGAAGGATGTCAATGGAGGAACGGGGTGAAAAATCTAACGTGTCAGGAAATAGATTCCGCCTGTCCGATGGAATATGGAGGAAGCAGGGCACATGGATCACTTCCTCCCACATGGCATGGCCATGGTCGAAATGGCCGTGATCCCATAGTTCCTGCCCGTGATCGCTCATCACAAGGACGATCGTATTGTCCAGGATATTGCGTTCCTTTAAGGCCGCCACCATCTCGACGACCGCATGGTTGACACGTTCGGACTCTTCCCTGTAGGCCTTCCGCATGCAGTCGATAACCGGCCCTGCCTCTTTCTTCGAAAGGTGATCGATCTGTCTCAGGCGAGCATCGGGATAGGGACCAAGGAGTCTTTTACATCCGGGATCCGAATAAGTATAGGGCGTATGGGGTTCCATGAAATGAAGATAGAAAAAGAAAGGCTGTTCAACTCGATCCAGTTTGATCAGGGCTGATTTGACCATCTCCCCGGCAGGGGCATTCTGGCGATAGATTGTCGTCTCGGTGGTCTCAGAGAGAAAGGTTTCGATGAGGGGATTGGCCGTAAAACACCAGGTGGCATAGCCTCTGTTTCGAAGGATCTCCTGAAGAGTGACAACGTCGGGATATGGGAGGCTCTGGGTTCGATCGGCACCATGTTCGTGGGGGTACACACCCGAAAGGAGGGAAATCACGGAAGGCCGGGTCCAGGAAGAAGCCACGTAACATTTCGGGTACCGGAGGAATCCTTCCTCCCCCACGAGAAATCGGTCCAGGGTTTCAGCATGGTCATAGCGGAGGGCATCGGGAACCAGGAAGACCACATTGTACGAAGGTGTGACACGGCTGGAAACAAGCCAGGCAAAACCAACAAGGATCAGCCAGGCACATACGGGCCCCAGGATAAAGTACCCTGCAGTTCTTGTCCTCGTTCCGGCCCTTGTGGCTGTGCAGGCAAGTGTACTCACGAGCATTATCGCGGGGATGAGATAGAGAATCCAGGTAAAGGATAACCTGCCTCCGTGAAGGATATACTTCCAGGCCAGAGCGGCAAAGAAGAGGGTATGAAGCGCCGCGCAACCCAGGGAAAGAAGGAAAAACCCGATTTTAGAATCGGCCTTCTCCCGATACCTGGAGAGAAGCAACATCAGGACCGAGTGGAAGATCACAAGAAGGATGGCCAATTTCAGAGTGTCGAGGAGAGTCATGGAGGACGTTTGAAACGTCCAGGCTGCGAGGAAGGAATGGCCGTGGCGGAGAGAACGAAGGATATAGGAGAAGGGAAAGTCAAGAAGGCCAAAGAAAAAGATTAATGTCCCGGTAAGCAGAACGGGGATATGGGGAAGAAATTTCCCGGGACTCTTCCTGTAGGCCATGGGCGAAGTATAGGGGGCTGTCCCTGTGAAGTCAATGAAATGGGAATACGATTTAATGCAAGAGCAGAGCTTTTCGAACTGTAATGTCTTACGGTATTCCGGACGAAATTACAAGCGGGCTGAAGCCGCTGAAGAGGTGAAGGAAAGGGACGCCGTCGCTGGAGGATGTATTCTCGTTAACAAATTGAGTAAAGAGGGCGAATTCCTCAGTGTAATAATAGAAATTGCTTTCTGGAATCGTAAATCGGAATGTGACGAATTCTGTAACCCCGGGGATGAAGTAATGAGGATAGAACGTGTATCTTATATAATTCGTAAGGGGCCAGGAGGTTTGAATGGTCTGTTCCAAATACAAACCGACGGTGGAATCGATCAGTTCTTGATCAACAAAGATCTCGGGAATAAAAATTTGCCATTGAGCCTGGTTTGACGAAGAATGGGAAAAATCATATTCTGTGCAGTTTTCGATGGAAAATAGATAGGTCACCTGCTGGCCCTGATCCACCTTATTGGGTCCGCGGATGGTTTGAACGATATCGGAGCTTTGAAGTTCAGGAGAAAATAGAATGGGATACTGCATACGAACCAGCTGGGGATTCGGAAAGCGGACAAATCTGGGATTGGGTCCGTAGCAGGAAATCGAAATCGTATCCATGTGAGGGATGGCTTCAAAATCATAGTCCTCCCTATGCGCGGCCTTCAGCTTTAACTGCACATGGGTGCTCTCCCCATGTCCCAGTGGTCCCAGAGCGTAATCGTGCACGTACCAGGCAATATCATCTCCCAAATCATTAAATCTATCGTTCAAAGGATGAAAGTGATCTGGATCATACCGTTCAAGAATGGATCTGGGAGACCATATCCGCCCTTCCCAGTTCTCCTCGGACAACGTTCGATAAGAAACATTTGTAAAAGACAGGATGTAGGTGGCCTCCTCACCCATTGTAACGTCTGAAGATCCTTCGATGCAGATCCGAAGCGGACCGGAGGCCTTGCAGAACGGGCGGTCGTGTTGAGCCATAAGAAATGCTGAACAAAAAAGGATCAGGAAAACTACCCTGACGAATCTCATGGATTCTCCCCCGCGGAAAAATCCAGAGTCATTGTTTTAACTGACGATGGACCACCATCATCCTGATTGCAGACATAGGTCGCCGTGTTGCGGCTTTGCCTTCCGCTCAACCCGTCGTAAAGCGATCGGTTTTCATACCATCGAATCATTGGGAAGGTATGGCCCGCCTGATCGGACGGTCCGCCTCTTGAAGAATAGACCCGGAGAGTAATCCAGGCTTCTTCCTCCGGCTGGAGGGAATCAAAGTAGGCCGTAAGGGAACAGTATGCATTTTCCTCCCAGTGATCCGCGTTGGTAGCCTCCACTTCCTGGATCAACGTATACCAGCCCGTATAAACGATCATTCCCAGACCATCTATCTCGCTGGATCCGATCACACGATCACAGTGGTTGATCGCGGAATAGCGGATCGTTCCCTCTTCCTGGTGATTCCAGAAATGAAAATCGGGTGTAATTGAGAGTTCGAGGCAACTCTCCGATGGATGGGTAAAGGTGACCACGTCACGAAATTGTTCAAAATAGTTAACATCACTCCCGGAGCAGGTTGGTGTAAACCTCAGATCAAGATCGAACGAAATGCGGGTCTGCAATTCCTGGTATGGATCGAGGGGTTTCAGGTAAAAAGTAATTGTGTAGCCTTCGTTTATATGGACAGGAACATCAAATTCGGGATTATAGAAGGTGGCCTCTCCGGAAAATCCCCAGGCCAGTAATGGAAGAGGATTACGAGTGTAGGCAGATCCCTGTTCACTTTCCACACGGGTAACAAACGTGTAGTCTGAAGAAAACCGCATAGCGCAAATATAAAGGTCGGTGGTGATCCTTGGCGTCACATGAAAGGTCAGGGGAAAGGGACCCTCTCCATCAAACACCGACTGCTCCAGAGTGACATCCACATAGGTCAGGTCGGATCTGACAAAGCTTGCGCAGGGACCGGCGGAATAGAGAGACAGAGCGAAAAGGGAAGAAAGAATGAACGGGAGTCGGAATTTCGCCCTGCGGACTCGCACCCCTTTCAGCCTACGGTATCTGCCGATCCTGCCCGGAGGCTGGATCAGGGCTCGTCGGCGTGGAGGACGAGGGGGCTGAAGCCGCTGAACGTATGGATGAACGGCACACCATCATCCGCCGAGGTGTTTTCGTTGACAAACTGGGTCATCAGGGCAAACTCCTCCATGTTCGATCCGATCGATCCGTACGGAATCGTAAACTGGAAGACCACCTGGTGGACATCCCCGGGAGCAAAATTCTGGAGGGAAAAGGTGTATCGCAGATTCGTGTTGTAGTCTTCCCAGTCACTCGATACCTCTTCGATCTCGGGGGAACCCGCGGTTGTATCCATGACTTCCGGATCAATGAAGTCACTCGGAATAAAGATCTGCCAGAGGGAAAGGTTGGTGGGTGAACTGGAAAAATCGATTTCCGAGATGTTTTCGATCGTGTAGGTATACGTCACGCGGGTGCCCTGGGTAACCCTGTCCGGTTGCGAAATGTCCTGGTGAATGTTGGAATCCTCGAGCGGGGTCTCGATGGATATCGGGTACTGAATGCTGATCGGTCGGTGATTCCCCATGTTGCAGTACAGGCTGATCGTATCCATATGGTCGATCTGCTCGTAGACACCGCCCCCAAAACTTGAATAGATAAATTCCAGATTGACGGTCGTACTTTCGCCCGGATCGAGAGGACCCAGGTCGAATCCCAGCAGATTGTAGCCCAGTGGGTCCTCAATATCCGGAGTGCCGTCATAGTCAAAGTGAAAACGGTCGGGATCATACTGATTCATAAGAAAGAGAGGAGACAGTATCATGCCATCGTCATAAAAAGCACTCGGTGAAATATTGGTAAAGGTCAGGCGGTAAATCATCTCCTCCCCTGCAGTCACATGATCCGGCCCCTCGATGCAGATTCGAAGAGGACCGGAGGCTTTGCAGAACGGCCGGCTGTGCGCGCTCTGCAGCATCAGGGCGATCCCAAGGACCAGCAGAGCGAATCGAATGGCCCTCATGGGAGCACCTCTTTTCCTGATGGAAAGAGGCTTTGATCTTGCTCCCTCTTTCCATCGTCATTCTCATTGCAAATACAGTGTGATGTGACAGAGTAGCCCCTCCGGCTCATTCCGTCGTACAGGGAGCGGTTTTCATACCATCGAAGCGTGGGGAAGCTATAGGGGCGTACATCGGAGGGGCCGCCCCAGGCGGATTTCACCCGGGTGGTGACCCATGCTTCCTCCCCCGGCTGAAGGGGGTCGAAATAGGCGAGCAGATAAAAGGCTTCCTCGATCTGCCAGTGTGTCGCGTTGGTGTCCTGCACGCCCTGAAAGGGGGTCGTGACCCCTGAATGCACGACAAGAGCCAGGCCGTCGAGTTCGCTGGACCCCACGACCCGGCTGCAGTGGTTCACGGTGGAGTACCGGATCGTTCCCTCCTCCCCCACGTTCCAGAAATAGGAGCTGAGATCGATGGAAAATGTAAGGCAACCCTTGGATTCACGGGTAAATCTGGCGACTGTGTTGAATTGTTCGAAGCTGTCGGAGGTGCTGCCGGAGCAGGTGGGAGTGAACCTCAGGTCGAGACCAAAGGATACCCGGCTCTGAAGCTCCTGGTATTTGTCGGAGGTTTTGACGAAAATGGTAAAGGTGACTTCATGATCCATGTGGATCGGGGTATTAAGATCAGTATGATAGATTGCATACTTGGGAAGAGAATAGGAGTAGTTTGCCGAGCCCTGATCGCTTTCGACACCGGTGACCAGCAGGTAAGGAGCGTAAAAATCGAGGGAGCAGAGATAGAGATCCTCCGTCGATGCCGGCGACACCCGGAAGGTCAGGGGAAAGGGCCCCTCCCCTTCGAACTCCGTCTGATCCAGTGTGATGGTCACGTGGCTGAGATCTGAAGTAATATAGCTGGTGCAGGGCCCGGCGGCGTACATGGATATTGTGAAAAGGGATAAAAGAATCAAGAGACATCGAAGTTTCATAATGCGGCCCCCCTTCCCTTCTAAAATAAGCCTATATTATTCAGTTGTCAAACAGCCCTCCCCAACTACGGGTTTCCCAGGGTGAAATTTCCGGAATGAAGAAAAGATGGCGAAAATGATGAGATCAGATATTACATGGCTATTGATCTGAAAACAGGGGCTTTTTCAATATGATTAGCCAAGGCAGGGTGCTCATGATATGATGAAACCATGGTTCGGGGGCTATTTCTGTTTGATACTTCCCTTTCAGCGAAATTATGGGCTCGATTTTCTCTGGACTAGGGTGAGAGCAAAATGACAGAAACGAAAACCAAGATCTCACAATCTGATTTCCCCTTTAAAATGCCCTATATAGTTGAAAATACTTGGGGTGTGATCGCATTTTTAACCGCTGTATTTATATGGCCTGTCATGGCGTTTGTATGGATATTGGGTGAAAAGATACTAACTTGGTATTATAACAGTTCCGATATAGACGCGACGGAATTTCATATTATTTTCCTAATCACAATTTCAGGGATGATTATTATTACTCCCACCTTATTAATCGCGGCCCGAATTTCATCGCGTTACTACTTTAAGTGCGTAAGATGGTATTTAGACAACGATAAGATTGACTCAGCCGAGACATATATTCGTGCATTCAGCCATGTTGTAAGTTACCGGGACTGGAAAAGGAATAGCTGGTTCAGAGAATTTGTAAGAAATCATAACCTGATCTCAGAAGTGTACCGCTTAAGTGAATTTAACAACCGGTTTCCTAATTGACGAGTACGCCAGCGTTCTGAATCTCTTTATTGCTTTGCAGCGCATAACTTCCTGTTTGGGTGATATTCTGACACCTGAAACCCATAAAACCGACTACCCCCCCAGATAGAGTCACCCTGGAGGTCCATGAGGCTGTATGTTACGGCTCGTAACATGCGTGCCGAATGGATACTCGAAAGATCGCAGATCTTGAGGGTGTCGATGAGGGGGTGGTAGGGAGGGTGCTCATCAACCCATAAAACCGACTACCCTCCAGATAGAGTTACCCTGGAGGTCGATGAGGGGGTGGTAGGGAGGGTGCTCATCAACCCATTAAACCGACTACCCCCAGATAGAGTCACTCTGGAGGTCGATGAGGGGGTGGTAGGGAGGGTGCTCATCAACTCACGAAACCCTTATCCTCCACTACCTCGCATAGGTCCATCGAATCTTGGCGATTCCGCTGCAGTCCAGCTCTAAGAATGCGGCTTCTTTCTTGTCGAGACGAATTCCCGGTTTTGTAAGGGTAAACTTAAGCACCATGGAATTGGTAATCTCTTCCTCCGGCCTCTCTTTCCCTTTCAGAGGCAGCCCAAAACCGTTGTTAAAGGTCTTTGTCAGGGTGTCATTCGGAACGTACGGGGTAATCTCCCAGCAGTCGATGGGGCCCACGGGGCCGATATAAACCGTGGCATTTCGGGGACCCCGGGTGGCGGCCTTCACACGGACGGTGTAGCTCTTCCCCAGCGCTATCCTGTCGGGCATTCCTTCCCACGTCACATCGAAACGATACCCATCCTTCCGGCTTTTGAAGTGAAACCCGCTGCGGTCGATCGTCCAGTCGGAGGTGGGTGTCTTCCCGACGGATCCTCTGACGTAAGCGCCGCTTTGCTTCACCTCGAAATCGACTTCTTCCAGGTTCCAGTCTCCGTTCGCGCCTTCGTTGAAGAGCGCAACTTCATCGGAAACTTCATAATTGTATCGGGCTTCCGCCATCTTCACCGGTACGGAAGAATCGTACAGCGTCATAAATACCGTATAGGTTCCCGGCTTACCGGCCGTGATCTCCACCTCGGGCTGGGTGACTTTTTCCCCGGAGGGCAGCGTCCACTCATGCTTGTACTGGGTCGTGCCGCCTTCATCGGTCGACGAAAGGACAAAGGTCTCTCCCGGCCGGTAGGATCGGGCAGGTTTCGCCTCGATCGTTGTCGCCAGGTCCGGAAAGATCTCCCGGTAAAACATCCTGGATCGATCGTCCAGGTAGGCTTTGTCGGGATACCCACGGATTACTCCCCCTTCCTTGAGCATGAGATCCCGCCAGGTCATCGTGCGCATGCTGTAACAGACATGCAGATAGACTTCCTCCAGCTCCATGTGCGCTTTTTCATACAGGGATTTTCTCCATCGATACTCCTCCCTTGGGATTTCTGTTCTCCAGGATTTGGGTGCGACTCCCAGACCGTCGATGATCTCCTGCATCCATGGGTAGGTACGGGCCAGCTTCTCCCTCGCCCATCGCTGGACCTCTTCCCCCGTTATTTCCCGATCATCGACCGATGTGAATGAGGGAGCATTTTCCGGAGTGTTCCCGTGGCTGAACCAGGCCAATGCCTTGATATTCGGGTCCAGAAGGGCATTTTTTAAGTCCGGGTAGCTTGCGACTTCATTCATGATGACGTGGTATCCCCGGGCTTCAAACTTCTGTCGATAGGCTTCGAACACCGGTTCAAGATCCTTGACAGAGTCTTTTCCTGCAAGCCAGCGGACCCCTGTAATAAACCAGTTCTGATCGATGTCGCCCAGCATGATGTACGCATTGCCTGGACTTTCTGCAAAGCACGGAATGACAAAGAATAGAGCAAGAATGGATAGCAGGGTCTTTTTCAAGGCGCCTCCCGGGAAACGGAATGATGATAAAGGTACCTTTACCATATCACGCTTTAAGAAGACCGGCCACCTTGCCTGAAAGATCGCCAGATTTTGAGAATACCATCAACGAACTACTATCTACGGGTTATCCATTAGACCCGAGATGTCCATGGAATATCTCGGCTCGCCGAATGGATGCCCGTAAGATTGGAAATCTAAAGGGCACTGCCTATCTCAGTATCAATTTTTTGTTTTCTATTCTTCCTCAGGCTCGTCCGCTTCTTCCCTTGATTCTTCCTCTCCAGGCTCTTCCTTCTTGCTCTCTTCTTGAATAGCTTCATGCTGGACAAAGAGATCCAGCTCCGGATTCAGCATCCCCAGGAAGTGAAGGCTCCAGGATCGGAAGAAGACATGAATCGGCTGGGTCAGGGCCTGGCCGATGATGGGAATGATAAGGAAAAAGATCAGGCAGCAGCAGGTCATGAAGACCGCGGCCACGATGGCTCCCCCGGCCATGACGACCAGGAGGACCTTCATGATGTAAAAGAGGGCCAGGGAACCGACATGGGGTCCCAGGAGAGAGATGGCTTCACGCCACCCCGTCAGAACACCGACCTTCCGGCGAACCATGATCGGAGCTACGAAATCCTTCGTGATTGCGCCGATGAGGGCGGCCGCCCCTCCCACCAGCAGAAGAAGAAGGCCCGCGAGGACCAGAAATGGAATATCTGCAGCAGAAAGAGAGTGTCGGGACACCCGAAGCGCAAAGAAGATCAGCGGAATCCCGACCGTGACCAGGATGATCAGAACCGTTCCCAGGGAATAGAAGATTCTCCACCAGAAAAGAGAGAGGGTCTCCTTCGGGTGCGCCCGCCAGGCTTCTCCAAGCTGTGCTGAATCTTTGGAGACGCCGTGAATGTACATAAAGGTCGCCCGGGAAGAGAGGTAGAGAAAGACCGCCCAGATGATGACGGCGATAAGGAGGACAAAGACCCCGACAAAGAGAATAAAGGGAAGAAGGATCTTCAGGGCGTCCCCGTGTCCGCTTCCCTTTCCTCCTCCACCATGCCACATAAGCTGAGGGCCCGGTCCGCCGGAGGTGAGCTGAATCAAAAAAACAATCACGCCCCATTTAAGCCACTTCAGGGCGTCAAAGGGTTCGAAAAGAAGTTTCCGTGTGGTGGTGAAAGCTCTGGACAGGCTGTCAAATACCATGATCATACCCCCGAATGCGTGTCTTCCAGCGGATTGGAGTGCTCCACGAATTTCCGTTTCACTTCCTCATCAATGAATACGGTGTGGCGCCCTGTTTGTTCGTCCCGGGTTGCCGATTTGGAGACCGAGGGAACATCTTCAGGATGTTCAATGTTCGATAAGAGGAATGTATAGGGGCCGACTGTAAAACGGTCGCGATCACCCAGAAGGCCTCGATTCATCTTTTGGCCATTCACATATACACCGTTGGTCGAACCAAGATCTTCAAGGATTACATGCCCCGATGTAACGGCGAGCCGGACATGCTTGCGGGAACAGGCTACATGAGGCAGATGAATGTGGTTCGAAGGGGAACGGCCAATAAAAATTTCGGGAAGATCCAGCGTGAGGCGTCTGGCATGCTGACCTCCCACAAAGATTTCAAGGACCCAGCTCATGGTGATATCCTCCTTGTTTTCTCCCCTCCTCCATAGTAGGTTCGAGTCTCACGAACAATGACGTTGGAAAGAATGACCAGGCCCAGAAGATTGGGCAGAGCCATCAGTGCGTTCATCGAGTCGGCAAACTGCCAGACAAAATCGACCTTTGCAAAAGCCGCCCCGAAAAAGACGGCGACACAGAAAAGGATCCTGTAGGGCATGACCGCCCGTTCCCTGAATAGATATTCAATCGCCTTTTCCCCATAGTAGCTCCAGCCCAGAAGTGTCGAGTAGGCAAAGAGAATCAGTCCGGAGGAGACGATGAAGCGGCCGATCAGGCCGGGGAGAGCTGTCTCAAAGGCAAAGTTTGTGATTTCGCTCCCTGAAAGTTCCGGTTTGAGGTAGGCCTGGGTCACCAGGATCGTAAACCCGGTAAGGGAGCAGACGACAATCGTATCGATAAAGGTCTGGGTCATGGAGACCAGGGCCTGGTTGACGGGGTTGGACGTCTTCGCGGCTGCAGCGGCGATCGGAGAAGAACCGAGGCCTGATTCGTTCGAGAAGACACCCCGGGCCACACCGAAACGGATGGCCTCTTTGACCGAATACCCGATGACACCACCGGTCGCGGCACGCGGTGAGAAAGCGCTTTCCAGGACCAGGAGGAAGATCGAGGGAATTTCCTTCCAGTGCAGAACCAAAACCGCCATGCATCCCAGGAAGTAGACGACGATCATGATGGGTACGAGAACACTTGTTGTCTTTCCGATGCTCCGAATCCCTCCCAGAATCACAAGGGCGGTGGCCGCGGCAAGGATCAGGCCCGTATAGATTGTCGGCATGCCGAACGTATCCTGTACTGCCTTGGCCACTTCGTGGGACTGGACCATGTTTCCGATGCCAAAGGCGGAGATGGATGCGAAAATGGCGAAGAGAATCCCAAGGAACGGAGCCTTCAAACCCTTTTCCAGATAATACATGGGGCCACCGCTCATGGTTCCAAAGGCATCCGTTTCGCGGTATTTGACCGCAAGCACAGCCTCGGAATATTTCGTTGCCATGCCGAAGAATCCGGTGATCCACATCCAGAAAAGCGCGCCGGGGCCGCCAGCCGAAACGGCGGTCGCCACACCGGCGATATTGCCTGTTCCCACCGTGGCGGAAAGGGCTGTCATCAGTGCCTGAAAATGGGAGATGTCCCCACTGGCATCCCCTGATTTTTCCTTCCGTTCGATCAGGGCCATATGAAGGGCTTTAAAGAGTCCCCGGATCTGGATAAATTGAAGACGGAAAGACAGGTAGATTCCCGTTCCGACAAGAAGAATAAGCATGGGGGGACCCCAGAGAATCATGTTGTTGATACGTTCTAATATCGTAACGAGAAGGTCCATTTCCGTCATTATACACGCTCTGAAAAAAGACGGAAGGTCCTAGGGCTGAGTCTGCGTAGGCTCCTTTTCGGGCTCTGCGACGATTTCTGCCCGGGCAAGCCGGTAGGGCGTTAACGAGATTCTCCCGTGGGGAAAATCTAGCATGACCTGGAAATTGCTTAAGAAATCGTTTCCGACGTATCCGTCGATCAGGGAGGAACTTTCCCGGTTGACCGGGATATCTTTAAACGCGGCCTGGTACCCGGCCAGGGCCATGAGGAGGTCCCCGGCCTTGAGGTTGACGGTCCGGGCTTTTCCGAATCCATGGAAAATCATCTTGTAGAAGTTGATCTTTTCCTGCGTGGAGGATCGGTTGGACCCCGAGGTGGAGAGGAAGGTCTTTTCGCTCCCCGTATCCAGAATAAAGTGATAACCGAAGGCTTCGTTAATGGCCACCATGGCAGATGGGCGCAGGCCTGTTACAAAGAGGTTCTGGTCCTCCAGGGGTTCCATTGTCGATGCGGGGACCCACTGCAAGATCTTGGCACGATAATCGAGAAACAGGCGCCCCTGGCGGAGAAGGTGATATCCGAGAGCCACATCGATCTTAAGGGTTCCGCGCCGGGTTTGAAAGATCAGATCTTCATCCGGAAATACCATGACGGGAACTTCGTAAACGGTAATCTCACCCAGACGAAGGGTATCCAGATAGGCAAAATGGAGATCGATCTTCTTCTGGTGCAGGCCGTATCCCCAGGATTTCATTTCGGGATCAATTTGAATCCCCAGCTCTTCTGCCAGAGAAGAAGAGATGATCGTCATCGATGCGCCGGTATCCACAACCGCCCGTGCTTCGCTCCCGTTTACCACAACGGAAAGGAAGGGAAGACGAGGCTGATTATAGGTCATCGATACTTTTGCTTCCGTTCCATCCATGCGGTAGAGGTTACGGTTTGCGCCTTTCTTTAAAAATGCTATAAATCCTTCATCGATCTGGACCCCGGTGTGCCTGGCTTCTTCGGCATAAAAAGCAGAGATCGCAAAGCGGTTAAGATAGTAGTAACAGAGGGTCAGAAACCAGTTGGACCGGGATTTCACTTCCAGGCTTCCAGCACGATCCCGTGCCCGCAGAAGATGTTCAGCGGCTTCCTCAATTTTTCCCCGATAGAGAAGGATCTGCCCGAGCGCCAGTTCAGCTTTCGCGTGTTCTTCCACCAGGTCAGAGTTTCTATCCAGATAGCGTTCAACGTCCAGATAATAGCCGTCTTCGATCGCCTTTGGATAATTGTTCGTATTCAGAAGGGGGGCATGGCGGGTTTCCGTGGGACGTGCCTTTGTGATCTCCATGTCAAATTCATAGGAACATCCCCCCAGGATAACCAGGAACCCAAAAAGGACGAGACGGTGGAGTGCCGGGATCATAATCACTATATATACACTTGAAAAATAAAAAAGTTCACCGTAAGATGAAGCATGGTTCAATCAATCCTTTACGCGACCGATTTTTCCGAAACTGCGGAAAATGCTTTTTCCCACGCCCTTACCCTGGCCGTTCTCTTTGGAGCCCGTCTGACACTTCTTCATGTACGGGTTCCCCTTGAGGACGACCCTAACAATCCGAAGTTCCATTTCCCCGAACTTCCGGATGTCTACAGCCGGGCCGAAACGATCGCGGAGGAGGTTCTTCGGGAAAAGGCGCCCCGGGTAGAGGGTATTGACGTTCAAGAAATGGTACGACGGGGTATTGACGCTGATTCCGAAATCCTTCGTGTCGCCTCCGAAATCGGGGCCGATCTGATCGTGATGGGTACCCATGGACGGAGGGGCCTGGATCAATGGATGCTGGGAAGCGTCACGGATGCGGTCGTCAAACGGGCCGAAATTCCCGTCTTTACCGTGCGAAAGGATGTTGTTGCCCCGGACCCGGAATACCCGTACAGGAGAATCCTGGTGCCTGTGGATCTTTCATCGGGTTCTTCGAAGGCCCTGAAGGCTGCAGTAGAGCTGTCCGCTAATCCGGAAAGCCGGATTACGGTTCTCCATGTCGAAGATGGGAAGGAAGATTCCACCCGGTTTTCCCTGGATTCCCTGACCTCCTCGTCCATCGATTCATCCAGGGTACAGACCCGCCTGGAACAGGGTGTCGCAGAAACCATGATCCTGAAGGTAGCCAGAGAGGAAAGTTCCGACCTGATCGTCATGGCCAAGCGAGGGCATTCCCTCTTTGAATTCATCCTGATGGGGAGTACAACGGAGCGCATGATCCGGGTGGCGCCCTGCCCGGTCATGGTCCTGCCTGTCTGAAGGTAAAAAAATAAGGGCCCCGTTCGGGGCCCGTTTGCTTTGGCTGGCAAATATATTGAAGTTTAGAGTTTTCCTTCCAGAACCCGTGCGATCTTTTCCATCGCAGCATCGATTTCCTCTTTTGTAATGACAAGAGGAGGTGCAAACCGGATCACCGTGTGATGGGTTTCCTTGGCCAAAATCCCCTCTTCCATCAGCTTTTCACAGAAGGGACGCGCATCACCGGAAGATTCCTTGATCACCACACCGATAAGGAGACCGCGACCGCGCACATGATCTACATGGGGACTGTTCATCTTTCGGAGCCGGTTCATGAAATATTCACCTAACTCCTGGGCTTTTTCGCAAAGACGTTCCTCGATAATCACGTCAAGCGCGGCAGAAGCAATGACGGAAGCCAGAGGATTTCCGCCGAACGTTGAACCATGATCACCGGGATGAAAGACTCCCATAACTTCATCATTGGCCAGAAAGGCAGAGATGGGATACATCCCGCCGCTCAGTGCCTTGCCAAGAATGACTCCATCGGGTTTCACGCCGTCATGCTGGCATGCAAGAAGCTTTCCCGTGCGTCCAAGTCCTGTCTGAATCTCATCGGAAATGAAAAGAACGTTGTTTTCCTTGCAAATGGCGGCGGTTTCGGCCAGATAGCCTGTCGGAGGAACGAGTACGCCTCCTTCTCCCTGGATGGGTTCTACGAGAAAGGCCACGGTGTTGGAAGTCACAGCCTTGCGGAAGGCTTCCACGTCGCCGTAAGGGACAACGACAAACCCGGGGGTGAAGGGTCCAAATCCGTCCTTGTACTGTTCCTCGGTAGAGAATCCGACAATCGTCGTCGTCCGTCCATGAAAGTTGTTTTCACAGACGATGATTTCAGCCTTATCCTCTGGAACTCGCTTCTTCTTGTATCCCCATTTCCGAACTGCCTTGATGGCCGTTTCCACGGCTTCCGCACCGGAGTTCATGGGGAGTGCACGGGAAAAGCCGATCAGACCGGTAATTTTTTTCAGAAAGGGGCCAAAGGTGTCATTGCGAAATGCCCGGGAAGTCAGGGCAAGTTTCCGGGCCTGAGCACACATGGCTTCCACGATACGGGGATGGCAGTGACCCTGGTTCAGGGCCGAATATGCGCTCAAACAGTCCAGATACTTGTTTCCTTCGACGTCCCACACCCAGATACGCTCGCCTCGATTGAGGACGACGGGCAGAGGATGGTAATTGTGGGCTCCGTACTGTTCTTCGATCTCAATGAATTCTTCGTTTTTAGGCATACTCCCTCCTTATGCGAAGTGTGAATTATAACACAGGGGATCCTTGCCGCTAATTACGTAGTGAGCTAAAATAGACCTTTGTCCTTCGTAATCTTATAAATCCACCCTCAGGAGGTGCCCAGGTGGAAACGAAAAAGCTGAACCATGTCCAGCGGGTAATCTTGCGCCTGTTCCTGACGGGCTCCTATGAAAACGTAAAGCGTGCCATTGTGAAGCTGAAGACCGCGGAGATCGTCGAAATCGTATCGGAGCTTCGGCATGCCGACCAGATGAAGTTTCTCTCCCTCCTCTTTTCCGTGCGGAGAGCCGGTGAAGTCCTCAGTGAACTTCCCGAGGAACTTGCAAGTACGCTGTTGTCGGAGTTTCCCGATGAAAAGATCGGGCAGATGCTTTTACGGATCCCTCCCGATGACGCCGTCGATCTTCTGAGCTATGTAGAGGAGAACCGAAGGGAAAAGGTTCTGTCCACATTGAGTGAGCCGGATCGATTCTCCCTTGAAAAACTCATCATCTTTGATGAGGATACCGCCGGCGGTCTCATGACCACGGAGTACATCGCCATTCGGGACACGATGACGGTGGAAGAGGCGGTAAAGACGATTCGGACCAAATATCCCGAGCTGGATGTTTACTATATCTACGTCGTGGACGACCGGGGTCACCTGGTGGGAACGCTTCCTCTTAACAAGCTGGTCCTTGCGGAGGGAGATGCCATCGTAAAAAACATCCATGTTCCCGACCCCATCTGTATTTCACCCGAGACACCCCAGGAAGAGGTTGCCCGAATCGTATCCAATTTTGATCTCCTCGCCCTCCCGGTTGTGGATGATGACCATAAGCTTCTGGGTGTCGTCACCTTTGATGATGTTATCGATGTCGTAGAAGAAGAAGCTACGGAAGATATTTATCTTCTTGCCAACCTGAACACCGAGGAACGTGTATTTACCCCCGTAATTAAATCTGTGCGCCTCCGGATCGGCTGGCTCTTCATCAACCTCCTGGCTGCCATGGTGGCTGCATTTACGGTTTCTCTCTTCTCCCATACGATCGAACAGTACGTAGCCCTGGCCATTCTCATGCCGATTGTGGCCAATATGGGCGGAAATGCAGGGATTCAGAGCCTCACGGTCATGGTCCGCGGCCTCGCTCTGGGAGAACTTGATTTCTCCGCAGGCTGGAAAGCTACCCTGAAGGAAGTCTCAGTTGGGCTCATTAATGGTCTGATGAATGGCCTTATCATGGGAATTATCACCTATTTCTGGTCCAGGAACCTCATTCTGGCCATCGTCATGTTTTTTGCCATGGTGGCTACGTTAATAGTTGCCGGGTTTTTTGGTGCACTTGTCCCCATCGTCTTGAAATGGCTGAAAAAGGACCCGGCCCTGGGATCCAGCATCTTTGTCACGATGGCGGCGGACGTCGGCGGATTTTTCATCTTTCTGGGACTTGCCACGATTCTTCTGAATCTTTATAACGTATCCTGAAAACGGCTCCCGGTATCCAGCCGTGATACCATGAATGCGCCCATACCGGGCGTTCGAGGTGACCTATGGATCAGACCACGCATCTGAACCACGTTCAGAAAGTAATTCTTCGGCTGCTTATCTCCGGAGCTACATCCAACCTGAAGAAAATGCTCTCCAAGATGACAACGGCGGAGATCGTTCAGATTTTTTATCATTTGAGGCACTCGGACCAGATGTCCATTCTCCAGGTATTATCCACGATTCATAGAGCTGGAGAGGTTCTCGCGGAGTTCCCTGACGAGCTGGCAAGAAATTTGATCAGTGAATTTACGGACGAAAAAATCGCAGGGATGATTACCAGGATTTCACCGGACGATGCCGTTGACTTGCTCACCTACCTCCCGGAGGAACGTCAGCAGACGATTCTCTCCACTCTGGATCGAGAGATCCGGTTCGAATTGGAAAAGTTATTAATCTTTGACCGGGATACCGCGGGTGGTCTCATGACCACGGAATATGCAGCCGTTCAGGAGGAATATACCGTCGGAGAAACCATTCAGTTTCTGCGAAAAGATTACGCAGATCGTGATCTCTATACCGTCTATGTCCTGGATGAAAGTAGACATCTTCTTGGCACGGTCCCCATAAATACCCTGGTGATCAGTGGAGAGGATGTGCCGGTACGGTCCATCATGGTCTCTGATCCCATTACGATCACACCTGACATGCCAAGTGAGAGAGTCGCGGCACTCGTCTCGAATTATGATCTTCTGGCCATCCCGGTTGTGGACGCCGATCGTAAGATTCTCGGGGTGGTGACCTTTGATGATGTCCTGGACGTGCTGGAGGAAAAGGCAACGGAGGATATGTACCACCTGGCCAACCTCGACAAGGAGGAGCGTGTTTTCACACCCGTGTCCCGTTCCGTCCGTCTGAGGGCTGGATGGCTTTTGATCAACCTCTGTACCGCCATACTTGCGGCTCTTACCGTCTCCCTCTTCCGGGATACGATCCAGTCCTATGTTGCCCTGGCTGTACTGATGCCTATTGTTGCCGGTATGGGAGGTAATGCGGGATCACAGAGCCTGACCGTTGTGGTTCGGGGACTTGCCCTGGGGGAACTGACCTTTTCCGGCGGCTGGAAAGCCGTCCTTAAGGAGGTCAATGTCGGTTTCTATAACGGACTGATCCATGGCACGATCATGGGATTGATCTGCTATTTCTGGTTCAAAAACCCAATTCTCAGCATTATCATGGTTCTGGCGATGATTGCCACCCTGACCATCTCCGGGCTCTTTGGTGCCCTGGTTCCGATCATCCTTCGCTGGTTTCGGAAAGACCCGGCCCTTGGTTCGAGCATCTTTGTGACTACGGCGACAGACGTCGGCGGTTTTTTTACCTTTCTGGGCCTGGCCAGCCTGGCCTTCCGATTCTTCCCTCCCGCCTGATCGGGAGTGTGCCTTCAGCCATGAAGTCGGGCACTGGAATCCTCTTGAAGCCCCCGGAACCTTATGTTAGGATAAAGTCTATTCGTGAATCTTTTCACACTACGGAGGTAGACCCATGGCGAAGCGTAAGTTTAACTTTAACCCCGGTCCCGCAACTCTGCCCCTGAGCGTTCTGGAAACGGTCCAGAAAAACATTGTCGAGCTCGGTAATTCGGGAATGTCTGTTCTTGAAATATCCCACAGAGGCAAAGAATACACCCCCATCCATGAATCGACCAAAGCCCTCTTCCATGAGGTTTTTGGCGTCCCCGACACCTATGAAATCCTCTTTCTGGGAGGAGGCGCCAGCCTGCAGTTCTGCATGCTTCCCATGAATTTCCTCAAAGACAGAACGGCCGATTACATTAACACGGGTGAATGGTCCAAGAAGGCGATCAAGGAAGCCAGGCTTCAGGGTTCTGTCAATGTCGCGGCATCTACGGACGGCATGAATTTCAACCGTCTCCCCTACCCGGAGGAGATTAAGCTTTCTGAAAACCCCGCCTATGTTCATATCACATCCAACAACACGATATTCGGTACCCAGTGGCCGGCCTATCCCGAAGTCGGGAACAGGCCCCTAGTCGTAGACATGTCGTCCGATATCATGTGTCGTCCCGTTGACGTTTCCAAATTTCACATGATCTACGCCGGAGCGCAAAAGAACCTGGGCCCCGCGGGCTTGACGATTGTCATTCTGCGCAAGGATTGGCTTGCTGAAGCCCGACAGGACATTCCAACGATGCTGGCCTATAAGACCCATGTGGATAAAGACTCTCTCTTCAACACTCCCCCGGTTTTCCAGATTTACGTGGTCGGCCTCGTCATCCAGTGGATCAAAGATCAGGGCGGACTCGTCGAAGTTGAAAAGATCAACCGGAAGAAGACGGAACTCCTGTACGGAACGATGGATTCCATGGCCGACTTCTACAGGGGGACGGTGACAGACAAGGAACACCGCTCCTGGATGAACGTCACGCTTCGCCTCCCCTCGGAAGAGATGGAAGCCGAGTTCATCAAGGAAGCGGCTTCCCGGGATCTCCACGGCCTGAAGGGACATCGGAGCGTGGGCGGTATCCGTGTTTCCATGTACAACGCCATGCCGTTGGAAGGAATCGAATGCCTGACCGATTTCATGAAGGAATTCCGCAAGACTCATTAGTTTTATATTTTCCAGCCAGCCAGCATATATGCGCCGGGGATCAAACCCCGGCGTTTTTCTGATTTTAAAACATTGTTTTCAGCTTGATATGATCAAACAAGTTATCGTATTTCATGTGTAGTATTCGATACTTGATACTTTCCCCGTATATTTTTTTCATCAACATGGATGGAATCGGGAAAACATGTTGACACAATTCTCATTGTTTATCTATAATTTTCTTAATTATTAAGGCTAGTTTGAATATATATTCGTGGGAGGACATGGTGACTCGATTCGGATTCATTATTTCGATTCTATTTTGTTCAACTATAAGCTTGGGAACGGTAAACGACCTTAATCTTTCAGATCAGGGATTTCGTGTCAAGGATATGACCCTTCATCAAGGGGGCATGACTTTGAAGCTCTTAGAAGGTGAAGCTGTCCCTATTATCTATCATGGGGTGACAACTGGCTTTCTTTTTTCTGGAAGGGCTAAGATGCTTCAAAGCGTCACTGAGACCTTTGCACGCCAGGTACTTGATTATAATCTTGAGCATGCTTCTCATCATAATGCGAACAGGGAAGGTACGATTGAGGACGATATCCAAACCGCCGCTGTACTGGGATTTGAGGCAATCAAAAAAATTCCAGAAAAGTTGGAAGTCGTAAATGATTTTGGAAGTGCTTTTGAAATTATGGACGATCTATATTTCAGCCAGGATTTTTCCCAACCGATCGCCTGGGTACTCGCAGGCGTTTTGGGCGAAACAGAAGAGCTCGTTTTCCAAATGGAAGGAAGTAAAGATGATTATCTGTATGAATACGATCCCATTTGGGGCGGTGTAGAGCGGTTATCAGTATTGGAGAATTCCTCGATCAAGCGGAAAGGATTGTCAAACATCTATTGGCTCAACCCAGTCGTCGAACAGACTCTACGAGAAGATCGAAGAGTCAATCCCGATATTCCAGCTTTACTCACATCCATGCAATACGATCTTGATTTCACCGATTTAGAAAACATGAAAGCGGAATTCAACGAAATAATTTCGTTCAAAAGACAGGCCGTTAAATTCCTGAGGCTTGAGCTCTGGAACACAACACTGGAATCTAAAGGTGCCGGATTTGTAGTAAATCACCTTTATGTGGATCGAATAGTGGATGGACAGGGAAATCCCTTAGACTATATCCATGATGGAGATTATCTAACAATTACTCTTTCAAAGGCCACACTGGAGGGCCAAACCCTCAAAATTTCAATCTCATGCCATGGAGATCTTTTTGAACCCTCAGCAGCTATTGGATCCTATGTGAGGTTATCTGGGATTGGCTGGTTCCCAAGCCTGAGTAACGGTCATTATGGAGTCAATACGCTCTTTTCCGGCTCAATCAAAACGAAACTCCCTTTACGAGCCTACGCATCAGTGGACCACTGGACTTCTACCGAAAAAGACGGGATTTACATATTTCAGGGTGCAGGCACATACCCGTGCATATTTCACTCCGTTGTAGTGGGAAAATATTATCCTCATACGGTAACGGTCAATGGCACTAAGGTTACGATCGCCTCATTGATCTTTGAAAACAAAAGAGCATATGATCTTCTTGAAAATCTTACTCAATCATCTATGGATGTTTATAACTACTACTTGAAAGAGTTTCCTTTTGAATCTTTGTTGATCGTTGAAGCAAAAGGATTGGGGTGGGGACAAGCTCCACCAGGGATGATATTTGCATCCGGTGAAATTTTCAACTCCTTGAAGGATGAAGATACTCAACTGTATTCGGAGGGAGCCAACGAAAGATTCTCCCATGAAATGGCACACCAGTATTTTGGACATTCTGTTCATTCAGCGTCGTATGAGGACAGTTGGCTGATCGAAGCATTGGCTGAGTATATGGCCGGAGTGTTTTTATCAAAAACACGTCAAAAGAATGATTTACGCCAGATGTACAACCACTGGTATGCAAGATCAAAGGATGCAACGGAGAAAGCTTCCATTTACGGGCTTTTCTTGCTTACAGGGGAGAATGCAGGTACATACCAGCATGCTCTTATTTATGCTAAAGGACCTGTAGTGATTCAAGCATTGAAAGAAGAACTTGGATTCAAGACTTTCTGGACTGTTTTGCGAAGTTTTCTAAAATCATTTCAGCATCAGAAGGTTACAACTGAGGATTTTATCGGTCTTATCAACTATATAACGAAAAAAGATTGGCATCCCTTTTTCGAGAAGTATATTTATGGATTGGATTTACCAAAAAAATCAAAGGATTTCTAAATTAGACTCATTGATTCTTGTCACACAAAATTGAAGGATAAGACTGAGATTCGAAAGTCCTTGTTATTAAGGGATATATTCATTCGTACAATGATCATCCTTCTCATTAAAGAAAAATACGGTTACAACCTTGTCAATACATCGCGCTTGTTTTATAATTTAGGAATCCTTAAAAGAATCGAGGGCAATTCGTGTCTGAATCTCATCGTGAACCAGCTCAAACCGATATCAAGATCGTGGACAGCCTGGAACGCCTTACCCATGTTTTACGCCAGCTGCTCTGGGACAAGGCCAAAGAAGTTCATTTAAGCCCGATTCAGATTCAGTTTCTTCTTTTCCTTAAGGATCGCGCCCTGGAACATTGCCGCGTCAGTTACCTGGCAGAGGAATTTGGCCTTACGCAGGCTACGGTATCTGATGCGATTCGAGTGCTTACTGAAAAAGAGTTTCTGAACAAGGAACCCCATCCGGATGATCGAAGGATTCAGACCCTCATTCTTACCCGAAAGGGGGCTAACCTGGTCCGAAAGCTGGAAAACTGGCAGGCTCCTTTGATCCGGCAGGTCATGGAACTCCCGGAAGAAGACAAGTCCAGGGTTCTTCTCTTCCTGATGAAGCTCATTGTAAGCCTGCAGAGAAGCGAGGTCATTGCCTCGGCGAGGATTTGCATGGCCTGCCAGCACTTTCGCCCGTTTATGCATGATGACCCTGCCGCACCTCACCACTGCACCCTGACGGACACTCCTCTGGCCATTCAGGACTTCAAGCTGGATTGCCCCTTCCATAAACCCGAACCCGGCGGAAAGGAAGTATTGAAAAAAGTCCCCTGACGTCCTCTCACTTTTCGCCCGCATCCACAAAGGCGATTCCACACCCCGGGCAGAAACGCGGCCAGTAGCTGGAGCTTAACGATGTTCCGCACTTCGGACAGCGCCATGCTGCGCAGAACAGGATCAGCTTTACCAGGAGCAGGACAAATGCCAACGGACCCCAGAAGGAAAAGGACAACCCCGGCACAGTGTTTGGGATGACTCTCGACAGAAGAGCCATGAGAGCTGCGAGCACAACGATGACCAGACCAAAGATCTGGATCCTGCGCTGGCGGTTCAGCTGCGCGAGGATCTGTGCAGATTCCTCCCTGGAAACGTAGACTCTTGACTCATTCAACCTGAACCTCCTTGCGAAATCCACTGCCCCTCATTGAGTCCAGTTGGGTCCATAATCAAGTTTTTCTCTTTCAAAGGATGCAAATTATTTTCTACCCGGACCATCGTGAATACCCTACCGCATTGTAGCATCCAGCAGGATTCTTTCAAAGAAAAACTCCGCACCCTTGATTTTCAGAAAGGTGCGGCTCTTGAACTCTCAAGCCCGTTTCTCTAAAACTGTTTACATCAGGATCATCTTCACCAGGTGGGCTGCGGCCACGCCCACGTAGGTTGCCAGGGCATATCCCAGAGTGCCGCAAAGAATGGCAGGAACGACCAGGTCCTTCCACCTCATCGCAGCCGCCATCGCGGCGGCCGTGGTCGGACCACCAATGTTGGCATTGGAGGCGACCAGAGCGTCCTCAAGCCTGATATGAAAGATTTTGCTTCCGCTGAGAACGGTAATCCCGTGAATGGAGAGAACAACTGCTGCGAAAAGAAAGAGCTTCGGGCCTTCCCGCAGGATCGTTCCGATGTGGGCTGTTGCACCGACGGCGGCAAAAAAGATCTGCATGAGAAACATGCCGATCTCCTCCCCTCCCTTCAGAGAACTGCTGAAGGATGGACGAAAGGTGGCCAGGAGAACGGAAATCGCGGTGAGGACAAGAATGGATGCAGATGGAATTCCCAGCATGTCGGACAGGATTTTTCCCAGCGCGGCAATCGTAGTACCCACGGTGATCGTCAGGCCGAGCTCGTAAAGCGTCATGGTGGGCCCTCGATCCTTCCCTTCATCTGCAGTACGCCGCATGACCTCTATCTCGTGAACGGGATAACGAAAGCGAAAGATTTTCCTGGCGATGTAGAGTCCCGGAAGAAGAAAGAGAAAGAAAAAATAGGCCGCCATGAGAAGGTTGTCCGCCGCAACGGCTGCCATAAGAAACGAGGCATCATTCTGCATCGAGAGAACTTCAGAAACCGCTACGAAATTCAGGGATCCACCAATGTACGTGGCGGTAAAGAGACCTGCAATCTTCCAGGTTGCCGGACCCAGGTCGATCAGAAAAACCGCTGCTGCAATTCCAATACTGGTACCTGCGGCACCAATCCCGTAGGCGGCTAACGTCGAACCGGACTGGCGAAAGATGGCACGAAGGTCTGATTTGAAGAGAAGCATGGGGATAGCAAGGGGAACAATATATCCCCAGGTTGCATCGTAGACCGGAGAGACCGGAGAGAGAATGCCGAGGTTGGTCAGGAAAAACGTACAGGCCATCGTAACAAGGCAGCCGCTTATTCTGGCTCCGATCCGGGTTTTCCGTTCGGCCCAAATTCCAAAGAATGCTGCAAGGATCAAGACTGTCCCTGTTGCCCAGGGATTATCCGGTGAAATCAAGAAAGTCATGGCCTCTCATCATGACAAATGGTATCGCCCATTGCAAGGTACAAAAGAACTCATGAAGCTTCATCAATGGATTCGAACATGCCGGAAATCCGGTTTTTTCCATCATGCTTGGCTTTATAGAGAGCCCGGTCTGCCCGGGTAAGGAACTTGAGAAGTGACTCCCCCCGATGCATCCGGGCATAACCGCACGAAAGCCGGATTCCTTCTTCCTGACACGAGGCATGGATTCTCTTTAGAAGAGGCATTACATCGGCCGTGCCTCCTCCCCTGTGGATCAGGATTGCAAATTCATCGCCACCGAGGCGACCGCATAGATCACCCTCACGGATATTCCTGGACAGGATTTCTGCAACTCGGGTCAGGACTCGATCCCCTTCCAGATGACCTTTTGAGTCGTTGATTTCCTTAAAATTGTCCAGATCCAGGAGAACCAGCAGGGGCATGAAGGTTGGATCAGCCTGGTTGAAGGTCTTCTCCAGGCGGTCCATAAAGTATCTCCGGTTGGCAATGCCCGTCAGGGCATCAAGGTTTGCCATGTCGTAAAGTTCCTTATTCCGAAGGCGCAGTGTCCGGGTTGCATGGATGTTTTCGAGGCGAAGAGCTCGATTTGCCGGTACTACGATATTGATGAAGAGAAGAAGGATGACCATGGAGAAGATGTGGTGGGCTGTCACAGGTCCCGGGGATTGAATCATGGTCAGATTCATCAGGATGTAAAAGGTACCGTGAATTAAAGTGATCCCGAAAACCTCCAAAAAACGCAGGGGAAAGAGCAGGAGTGAGAAGGCCAGCAGATAGTGGCTTTCCACAAAAAACACCGTGTAATCAGGGTTGGAAAACTGAATGAGAGTAAAGAGAATGGCCACCACGACATAGGAGGAATAGGTCAGGGCGAGTAGATCTTTATAGCTGCGGGCCCGTCCGGAAATGAAGTAGATCAGGCCCATGAAGAGTGCCATTACAATCCGGTAAATCATCATGGTTCTTCCGGCAGATCCAAAGAGCCACAATTCCACCGTCCCCCAGAGCGGAGACGCGACAACTGCAATCAGGGCGGCAATCTTCAGGCGGGCCTTCCAGCCATCCAGAAGTTCCCGGTTCAGGAAAGAGCGGTCCATTCAAGATGATCGAACGAGTGGAGGAAGTCCTCGGCAATGACGTGGGAGAGTTCCCCACTGCCGATTTTCATGTCATCCGGGAGAAACGGTTCGTCTTCACCGGTCAGCCGTTGAAGAAAACGCCGGGCTCCCTTCCTGTTGGCGTCCAGAAGTAAAACATAGATGGTATGAGTTTCCGGGTCTTCCGTAAGCACATCCGTTTCCCGCATGACCGGAAGAATTTTCTGCTTCAGTTCATCCAGGGAAGACTGCGATTGAAAGGCAAGGAACGAGCTCGGCTGTTTTTTTCTGCCCTGAATTTTCAAAGACCATTTGAGGCAGAATTGAAACTCATCCTGCGTGACAAGGAATGGATTTCTATCCTGTGCAGGTGTGACCGAAGGCGGAGTCTCAACTGGTTTTTGAAATGAAAAAGCCTCCAGAAGGGGCTGAAGAGACTCTCCCGAGACCGGCTTGGTGAGAAAGTGGTTGGCGCCATACTGCTTCGCCTCGAGATGATATTTGAATTTTGTATAGACGCCGGAAATCATTATGATCAGAGGATACTGGTTGGTATCGGTCATATTCCGGATCTGTTGACAGGCGACAAAACCGGAAAGAAGAGGGAGGAGACAGTCCAGAATCACGATATCGGGCCTGCATTCGTTGTACAGCTTAACCGCCTCTACACCGGTTGCACCGGTGATCAGTTCATGACCGAGGGCAGAAAGATCAGCCTTGAGAGTTTCCCGAACGAGTCTGGAGTCGTCAATAATAAGTATTTTGTGCTGGTTCATTCTGTCTGTATAACGTAAGAAATATTGAGAATATTTCTCAAATGCAAATGTCGGGAATCGAGACCTGTCTCAAGAGATATGCGTCAAAGAATAGGTGCGACTTCCCAGACCCCTTGATTCTGCGTAGACGGTCTGTACAACCGGTAAATCCTCTCGATTTGAGAGGCTTGCCAGGCTTCGTCCCGAGGAAGAAAGAACAAGGTCCACAGAAGCCTGATCGAGAGCCACAGGATCGTTGGAAGCCAGCATCCCGATGTCGTCACATAGAGGTGCTTCATCCCTGGCGAGACAATCACACTCCCTTGTTATATGGGTGAGTGCTGTGATATGGACTGCCTTTTGTCCCTTGGTCGCCAGGGCGGCCATGGCATAATCGACCATCTTCATCTGGAGCCGTTCCGCCGTTTCCCCCCAGTCGAAGATGACTGCGTTAAACCGGCAGGTTGCCACACACTGGCCGCATCCGATGCACCCATCCGACTGGATTACCGCTCGTCCCTCGACCATTTCGATGGAACCCGCAGGGCAGAGCTCGACACAGGTTTCACAACCCTCGCATTTTTTAGGAGCGACTCTGGGTTTCATTGAAGAATGCTGGACCATCTTCCCCTTCCGCGTTGCGCACCCCATACCGAGGTTTTTCAGGCATGCGCCGAACCCGGTTGCAAGATGGCCTGTAAGATGGCTTATGGAAACCAGCCCCTGGGCCATGTGAATATCCCGTGCGATCGAGGCTTTACCAATGATGGATCCTTCCAGGGGAACATCGACTCCATCGTCACCAAAAAGCCCGTCTGCTATCAGGACAGGCGCACCGGTACGCTCCGGTGTAAATCCATGTTCACAGGCAAGAATCAGATGGTCGACGCCGTTCGAACGACGGCCGGTATAGAGCGTGTTGGTATCCGTCAGAAAGGGCCGTCCCCCGGAGGAACGGATTTCAAGAATAATGGGAGATAGCAGATCCGGAGAAACGTGTCCCCGGTTTCCTTCCTCTCCAAAATGGATCTTAACAGCTACTGCATCGTTTCTTTCGAGCCTTTGAGTGAAAGCCGTTCGATTCAGCAGCTCTTTCATTCCGTTTTGAAGGTGTTCGAGCGTGTCCTTTCGCGTGCAGGGGAAGAAATAGACCTCAGGGGGCATTACCCGTTACCAGATAGGGCGACCAGGCCGGAGAAAAATTACTGCCTTCGGTCGTGAGCTGCATAATGCGTGATCCATCGATATTCATGGTATAGACCTGAGACTCTCCGCTGCGATCCGAAGTAAATGCAATTCTCTGGCCATCTGGAGAAAAAGAAGGAGATTCGTTGTTCCCCCCGGTTGTCAGAGTGGCAGTATTTCCTGTGAGGATATCCATCACCTTGATCTGAAATCTATTGTTTTCCCTGGACGCATAGGCAATAAGGTTCCCGGCGGGCGACCATGCGGCTTCATCATTGTAAGATCCTTCCGTGGTCAACCTTCTCACATTGACTCCTTCCCGATCCATCAGGTAGAGCTGGGGGGTTCCGGTTCGGTCAGAGGTAAAGATCAATTCCTGCCCGTTGGGAGAAAAGGTCGGGTTTGTATCGATGGCTCGGGTATGGGTCAGACGCTGGATGGCTCCGGTATTGAGATTCATCATGTAAACATCGGTATTGCCATCCTGCGAGGCGGCCAGAGCCATGTGATCCCCTTCCGGAGAAAATACGGGTGAGGTGTTCACATTCAGTCCTGTCGGCAGCTTAATAAGTTTCGCCTGTCTCCAGATAAGCATAAAAAGTGCCGGCTTCCCGAGAACAAAGGATGTAAAGGCCAGGCGCTCTCCATCGGGAGACCATGCCGGAGAAAGACAGATGTCCTTGTGAGCCGTCAGAGGCTGGGGGTTGGAACCATCGGCATCACAGAAATAAATTTCCTTTGCCCCGCTTCGGTCCGACACGAAGGCAATTCGCGTCTGGGAAACCCCGCGTCTCCCGGTAAAATAGAGAACGATTTCATCCGCAAGGGTGTGGGCCATTGTCGTGACGGAGGATTTCTGTCCACGATATCTTTTAGAAAGTACGACCTTTCGGGTCTTTGTGTCGTAGATGTTGTGCGTCAGAACCAGATTGTCCCCATCGATGGAGGCAGTTGTTGTCAGCAGAAAATCTACGCCGGCATTCTTCCAGAAGGCAAATTTCTTTTCCGGGTCTTCGGGTTCATCTCCAGAAGGAGACATCAGTTCAAAAGCTTCCGAGAGTATGAGGTCCCTGGAAAGTGTGTTCAGCCAGGACATACTTCCTGAAAAGGTCTCCTCCGGGATTTTGACCCCGAGCCGATAGCGGGTGATACCCGCCTTTTGAAGGTTTACATAGATGTCTTCCTGAGCCACCAGGAGCGAGGCTGCAAAGAGAAAGAGAAGCGAAATGGACTTATTCAAATTTAAGATGGACACTAAGTGAATCCTCCGAAAAATCATAGGGAAGAGGGGGAAGTGGGTTGGAGGCGTAAACCGCGCGTAGGGAGGCACGATCAAAAGCGGGAATGCCACTGCCCTCTTCGACTTCTATATCATGGATCCTGCCTGATCGAGAAATGACAAAGCGTACGGTAACAGAACGCTGACCCGGAATGTCGGGTCGATACCAGTTGGCGGAAATGCGGTACAGAAACTGTTGAACATAGTAATCAAAGGGAAAAGCCACACCGTCAAAGGAGGAAACGGATGTCCCTGCGACGGAAAGGCCTCCGCCCCCACCCGAGGGTGCGGTAATGACGGCAGGTTTTTCCGGAACGGGATGCGGAGGGGGAATCCTGGCTCCGCTATCCTGCTGGACAGGCTTGGGCTTTGCGACGGGCGATGCTTTGGGTGTTTCCTGCGGTTTTGGAATGGGTTCTGCCGCCTGTACCGGTGCCTTCTCCTCCGCAGGTTTTCCCGGTTCTGCCTTCGGTTTTCCGGGAATACGAATGGAAGGTGCCAATCGGATCTGGACGGCATGCATACGCTTGGTTGAGGATCCATTGACCGCGTTGGGCAGGATAAATAGAGCGGTAAACAGTCCAGCATGGAGAAGGCAGGAAAGTGCGACCGCCCAGGGGGGCACCACCTTTGCGGTCAATCGTTTTCTCCTGTCACCATTCCGATGTCGTGAATTCCCAATTCGTCCAGTGTGTCCAGGACCCGGATTACACGTCCATAAGGCACAGCCTCATCCGCCTTGAAGTAAACGGCTTCCCCGTTATGAAGCTGCATGAGGGAGGGAAGGCGCCGTTTCAGTTCCAGAAGGGTGACCCGATTTTCTTTCAGGTAGATCTCCCCGTCCTTGTCAATCGTGATAATCAGAGGCTGGGCAGGCTGAGATTTAAATGCCTGAGCTGAGGCCTGGGGCAGATCAACCTGAATGCCCTGGAGAAGAAAGGGAGCGGTAATCATAAAGATGATCAGAAGAACGAGAATGACATCAACCAGAGGTGTGACATTGATTTCAGCGATTTCTTCGCCGTTATGCGTTTTCAAGAAACAGAACCCCCGGGAGTCTGGGATGGAGTGGTCCTGGCAGGAACACGCTTCATCAGTAGCGTGAGGAGCATATCCGAAAAGTCGAGGTCATCTTCCGCAATACGTCGAAGGCCATTGACAAAGAGGTTGTAAGCCATCAAAGCCGGAATGGCTGCAAAGAGGCCTGCGGCAGTGTTGATCAGGGCCTCCGAGATTCCGGGTGCGACCGTGGCCAGGGATGAAGATCCGGATAGACCGATTTGCCGAAATGCGTTCATGATGCCCCAGACCGTTCCGAAGAGACCGATGAAAGGCGTGGCGCCCGCCGTAGTCGCAAGAAAAGCAAGCCCGCTTCGGAGTCGAGCATGATAGGCACGCTGTTCACGCCCCATTTCTCTCTCCACAAGATCCCAGCGGACCCCTCCCTGCTGAGCCTGGGAAGAGACTTCGTCATACGATCGCTTAAAGATCGAAGCAGCCGAGGAGGCAGGATGCCGGGTCGCAATTTCCGTGGCCTCAGAAAATTTACCGGCTTTGTGGAACGCCCGTCGAAAAAGGGTATTTTGCCTTTTGACCCGTTTCAGGGTAAGATACTTTGCCAGGATGATTGCCCAGGAAGCCAGGGAAAAGAAAAGAAGAATCCCCAGGACTATTTTGGCGACCCATCCTGTTTCATGAAGGAAGAACTGCCATACGGATATCATAACGGAGAAACGGTAGCATGTTCAAAGGATTCCGTCAATTCGCGCTCTTCATTCTCCTCGGTTCTGCGACCCTGGCTGCCCTCGATGTCTACCCCGTTCGCGATGTCCAACCCGGCATGAAGGGGCGGGCGCTCACAATCCTTCATGGAGAAGAGAAAATTGAATTCGATGTTGATATCCTGGGAGTTCTCTCCGAAATCGCCCCGGATTATCCAATCGTGCTCGGCCGAATGAACCATCCTGATCTTGAATCCGCCGGTATCGTAGCAGGGATGTCCGGCTCTCCGGTCTACATCGACGGTAAACTGCTCGGTGCCATTGCCTATGGATGGGGTTTTTCCAAGGAACCCTTCTGCGGGATCACACCGGCCGAAGTCATGTTGCAGCGACGTGCGATACGGACAATTCCCCTTCCACCGTATGACAGAGTTATTTCTCTGGCTCGAACTTCGAAATGGGAAGAATTACTTTCCCTGATCACGGATACGGCGGCCTCTGCCAGTGCAGGATATTCATCCCTTACCCCGCTCCCCTTACTCCTCCATGGTCCGGCATTTTCGATGACCTCACCCTATTTTGAAGCCCTGGGATGTACGGTGTCGGGAGGAGGAGGCATGAAAGCGACATCCACCCCTCTCCATTCCCTTGAACCGGGAGATGCAGTGGCGGCGGCGATGGTGATCGGCCCCCAGTCCCTCTTTGCGTCAGGCACCGTGACTTCAGTCGAAGGGGAAGATGTCATGGCTTTCGGACATCCCTTCCTCGGAATCGGAGAAGTTTCGTTCCCCATGGCTCGCGCTCATCCTGTTCTGACAGTCCCAAGCCTCTTTCGAAGCTTCCGTATGTCCAACATGGGAACCATCATCGGTACGTTTACCCACGATGGGCGAAGCGCGGTATCGGGACGGCTGGGAGAAGAAGCGCGTATGATTCCCGTCACCATCAAAGCTTCTCCAGGTCGTACCGAATCGTTCCGCATTGCAGACAACCCGGCCCTTGCACCCATGCTTGCGGCATGGACCCTGCAGACCTCCCTATCGGGGCATCCGGCTTCCGGCGGTACTGGAACGTACGAATTGCTTCAGACCATGGATCTTGGAGAATCAGGCAGCGTCACCGTGAGGGAAAACTTTTCCGGAGACGGTGCCCTTAAGGAAATGTCGGCCTACTCAATCGGTGTTCTGGCCTTACTCCTTCAGAATCCCTTCCAATCGGTTCAACTTCGCTCGATGGACATCGAAATCGGGTGGGACTCAAAAGTCAGTTTTGCGAGGATTCGATCCCTGATTCCAGATCACGGCCGGGTTACACCGGGGGAAAAGCTATCCCTTGCGCTATCACTGGTTATGAATGATGGTACGGAACGAACGGAGCATCTGGTGACAAGAGTCCCGGCATCTCCTCAGGGGCTGGGATTGACGCTTTATGCCGTTTCGGGGACCTCACTGGGCGCTCTTATGGATAGTCTCACAAAACAGAGCGTAAGCTCCTACAGCGGTCTGCTGACCTTTCTTCACTCTCTTAAGCCGTCGAATACCCTCCACCTGGTATGGGTTTCACGCAGGCCGGGGATCCGCAGTGAGGATCTCTATATTCCGGAAGCCGGCCCCAGGATGAAAACCCTTCTTCAGGGAGGAACCAACCTCCCCTACTCCGTTTCGCCTGAATCGGCTCTTACATTTCCCTATCCTGTGAGGGGCTGGGAAAAGATCGAACTGGCAGTCCATGACCATCCAGGAGGTGGATCATGAAACGCATTGCCCTGGTACTTTTCCTCCTTTCTTCTCCATGGCTTTACTCTGCTTCAAAAACATGGAATCTGAGTGATTTCAAGGCATGGAGCATTGGTAAGGCCAACGGGGTCTGGATTACCGACCGCGGACTGACTCCAGGTCCGGGATGGAACCGCATTGTGGGTCTGGAAGAGCTCCTCGTAACCGACATCACGCAAAACGGGAAGGATCTTTATATTGCCACAGGCACGGAAGGTAAAATTTACCGAATCCGTGGAGAATCGGTAGAACTCGTAGCCGATCTGGATGATGCTGTCGTTTCTGCGATCGCCGTGAAGACGCCGGGTGAGCTATTCGCAACGACCCTGGACACCCGGGGCCTTCTGGAGATTAAAAACGGGAAACCGGAGACCCTGCCAGATTTTGACGGGCTCACGATTCGTGATCTGGCAATTACCGATGGAGTCCTTTACGTGGCTACCTCCAACCCGGCCGCACTCGATTGCTGGGACGGAACCCGGAGAAAACGGATTACTGAATTTCCGGAAGACGTCGCCGTCGTCACCCTGGTACCGGATGGACAAGGGGGTGTTTACGGCGGAACGTACGGGAGAGGCCTCCTTTTTCATGCAGACGCACAGGGGGCGATTCAAGTGTTGTGGCAGGATGATCTGGATGAAATCTCCCAGATTGCCCTGGCTCCCTCCGGAGACCTCTATTTCCTCTCGAATGCCAGCCCGGAGGAAGAATCCAGCAATGATAAGAAGGAAAAGAAGCCCAATGGAATGAAGTCCCGGTTCAACGTGTACCGAACGAACGGAGTCCTGGAACCCCTAGTTTCCTATACGGATAAAATTCTGGTATCTCTCACCTTTGATTCCCTGGACAATGTCCCTCTGTACGGAACGGCAGCCGAAGGTGAGATCTATGCCTGGCAAAACGATCGCTCCGTTCTCGTAGCAGATCTGGAGGATGAATCGATCGCCGGAATCACGCAGGACGCTGTCATCACGCAGGAAAGTGTTGCCATTTACAGGCGAACGATGGATATGGAACATACCTATGAAAGCGATTCCCTTGATGCGGAGGGACAGGCTCGCCTGGGTGAAGTGGTTGTCCGGGCTTCAGGTACCTACTCCATTGCCTTTCGATCCGGACAGACCCGAGATCCCGGCCCGACCTGGAGTGATTGGACCCGGGAGTGGAAATCGTCCCCCTGTTCCCCCCGTCTCTCCGGTAGGTATGGACAGTTACGAGTTTCTCTTGAATCCGGAACCGTGGTGGAATCTGTGGCTTGGACGTATAATCCGCTCAACCTGGCTCCGAGGATTGAATCTTTCGATGTCCTGAGTCCCGGAGAGATCTATCTGAAATCGGGTTATCAGCCCCAAAACATTGTGATCCAGGCAACCAACCCTGATCAGTACGGGATCTTCACGACTCTGGACAGCGTCCCCGCTGAAGCTTCTCCATCCGTCAAGGGAAAAAAGGCCTTCATGAAGGGGTACAGAACTTTCGCATGGCAGGTCAAGGATCCCAATGGGGATGAAGTCTCCGCTTCGCTCCATTATCACCGGGAGGGTTCGACAGACTGGGTCGAAATATTTAAAGATAGTCGAGATACTTTCTTTTCATGGGACACCATGGTCCTTCCCGACGGGCCGTACCGATTCAAGCTGACGATTTCAGACCAACCGTCCAATCCTAAGGAAGAAGCTCTTACCATCGAAGAGGTTTCCCCTCTGGTCATCGTGGACAACCATCCACCCTCTATAACCTTTGAATCGACAAAGGAGGGTTGGATTATTCATGTGACAGATCTGTTGAGTCCTCTGGCGAAAATAGAGGCAAGCCGGGACGGAAAACCATGGGAAATGCTTCAGCCTTCCGACTCCATTCTGGATTCAAAAAGCGAAACCTTTCACGTGTCCGGCGGAATGCAGACACTGGTCATACGGGCGACCGATACCTTCTATAACACGGAAACCGCCGCGCTTCCCCGGGGCAAACCATGAATAATCTCGTCGTCTATCCCGGCACCTTTGATCCCATCCATAACGGACATCTGGACATTATTCAACGATGTCATCAGATCTTTCCCGAGGTCATCGTCGCCATTCTTCAGAACGAAGAAAAACAGACTCTCCTGTCGGTAGCGGAAAGGTTGGACATAACCCGGCGCCTGTTAGAACCCCTCCCCAATTGCCGTGTTGTTTCCTTCCAGGGACTCCTGGTTGACTTCATGAAGCGTCATAAATCTCACATTATTGTCCGCGGCCTTCGAGCAGTGTCGGATTTTGAGTACGAATTCCAGATGGCGATGATGAATCGCCATCTGGAACATAGCGTGGAGACTGTATTCATGGTCCCTGCCGAGAAATACACCTTTCTCTCCAGCCGTGTCGTAAAGGAAGTTGCACGTCTCGGGGGAGATGTCGGAGACCTGGTACCGGGAATCGTCCGTGATCTCCTTCTGAAAAAGTTCAGACCTCAATCCCTCTGAATGTTTCGCAGGATTTTCGTTAACTCAAATATTGCCTTGCTTTTCTGGGGGCAGGTAATATCTCAGGCCGGCGATTCCATGTACCAGATCGGCCTGATCTGGCTGGTACTTGAACTGACGGGTTCCCGGACCATCACCGGGGTGCTCGCGAGCTGTTCCTACCTGCCTTTTCTCCTCTTCGCCCTTCCGGCCGGGGCCCTTGCGGACCGGAGGTCTCGAAAAGGTATCATGCTGACCGCAGATCTTGTTCGTTTTTTCCTTGTACTGACCATTCCGATTCTCTACAGCCTCGGATTCCTCACCATTCCGATTCTCGCTGTTATTACCTTCTTTGTTGCTGGATTTGCGTCGCTCTTTTACCCGGGACGGGATGCCTACATCACAGAACTTGCCTCGGAGGAAGATCTTTCCCACGTCAATGCTTTGATCCAGACCTCCTGGCAGCTCGCCGTTCTTCTGGGTCCCGCACTCGCAGCGATCCTTCTCCCCCACACGGGAGTGATCCATCTATTCACAGCAGACTCTCTCACCTACCTCCTTTCCTTCACCGCAATCCTCCTTCTGAAACCTTTACGGCCCTTTCAGGCAGACCGCACAGGCTCCAGCGGGACAATGAAGGATATGACCGAGGGAATTTCTTATGTTCTCCGGGATCCGCGGATCAGGGTCGTAATTCTGATCACTGCCCTGAACAATCTGATCCTGATGGGGCCCGCCATTGTTGGAATTCCCATTTTTGTCCGGGATGTTCTGAAGCTTGACGCCATTCACTACGCATGGACCGAAGCGGCTCTGGCGGGTGGCGTGATCATCGGAGCCCCCCTGATGGCCTACTTTGGGAAAAGGCTTCATCTGGGACGAGCGCTCCTCTGGGGTGTCTTTCTGGATGGAATTACCTATTTGCCTCTTTTCTTTATCCGCAGCTTTACATGGACTATGATTGCGATCTTTTTCCATTCCATCTTCATTCCTCTGGTGACCGTGACGCGGACGACCCTGATCCAGGTATATGTCCCGGACCGGCTGCGGGGCAGGGTCTTTTCAATCATCCTCATGTGTGTGATTGGAGGCAGTGCCATCTCGTCTGCACTGACGGGGATCCTTTCCGAATGGATTCCGATCCCCCGGGTCTTCCTGGGCATGTCTCTCCTGGCCGCCTCCTGTGCGTTGCCCGGTATCTTCTCTCCCGCCCTCCTTTCCGCACGAGGCCCGGTACGGTCCGAGAAATCGGAGCATCTTAAAGAGTAAGTTCTTCAGGTTTTACAGGTTCAGGTCGTGTAGACCTGACCCGGTCTTGAGGTTCCGCACTTCCAGCAGTCGGTAAATTGGCCTTCCAGGGATTCGTGACAGTTCGGGCAGACCCAGTCGTCTCGAACCCCTGATTCATCCCTGTCCGGTTTTCCAAATTCTTTGAGAATCTCTGCCGCTTCACCCTCCCTCTCGTCATCATGGATCCATACGGACGGAAGGGTGTCAAACGTCACCGGAAGTTCTCCCCGGGCCCCCCAGAGGTCTTCTCCACGGACTTCGGCGGAAATGCCGCGGGATTCCAGTATTCCCCGCACAATATGTGCTTCTGCAGGATGCCGGGCAATGAAGACCTGTTTCATCTTCTATCGATCAGGAACTGAGCACCTGCTTCAGATTGGTCACCGCCTGGTTGAACTGCTGGTGGTAAACAGAGGTTTTTTCAAAAAACCCCAGTTCACTCTGCATTGAGGCCGTCAGGTGATCCGTGATCGTCGCCCCCTGGGAACGATGAATCCCCTGGAGATAAGAAAGGAATCCGTTTCGATCCACCCGGAGAAGAGCGCAGGGTTCCGCTGTTACGATGGTTACTGCGGAAGCCTCCCCGCAGAGAGCCGCAATCAACCCGGCAGCGGATCCCATAACGTTAATCTTTCCGAGAGTCATCCCCATGGCGGATCGGATTTCCAGCGACCCCTTTGCAAGGACATAGAAAGACTCCGTAAAGTTTCCCGAGGTCACCAATTCGATTCCCCCCTCAACCTGGTCCCGTTCGATGGTCTCCCAGAGATTGGGGATATCCTCATCCCTTAAAAATTTAAAGAAAGACAACTTTTTGAGAACCTGCATGCCCTTGGTCATTCTGGGAGACACCGGTTCCTTCGGTTTCGAAGGAGCCGGTGCAGGTCGTACCGACGACTGCTTTCCGGGATGAGGGGCTTCCGATGGTTGCCGGGATACGGGCACATCCGGGACAGGGTGCGGGAGTGTCGGGGCTGCCGTACTTCTGGAGTCCAATTCCTTCTGCACTGTAACCAGAAGGTTGCGCGCGTCTTCCATGGAGAAGTCGATCGAAATGATCTTTTCAAGAAGGTTCTTCGCCCGCTCCAGATCCCCCATTTCATGCAATGCAGCGGCAATTTCGTAAAAAAAGGTAATATTTTCATGGTGCAGGTCATAGCTGGCAATAACCTCATCCATTCGCTTCCGTGCAAGGTCGAGAAGTCCAATCTTGATAAATGCCTGAGCAATAATTCCTGTAGCTTTCATATACTCAGATGCTTCGGTTGGAATCCTCTGCAACAGAGACACGGCCTTTTCATGGTCTCCCAGAAACTGGTAAAGACGACCCGCCTTGTAATAGTCGCCGTCCTTTTCGTAATTTTCTCCGGCTTTGGCAAAGTTTTTCAATTTGTAATAGGTATCCGCCGCCGTTCCATAGTGTCTGGCCTTTTCGTAAAGAACGGCCGCCTTTTCATACTCACCGATCTTGAAGTAAAGTTCTGCCGATGCTTCAATGTTTCCCGCTTTTTCGTACGCCATGGCCGCTTTTGGCCAGTTTTCGGACTTTTCGTAGGCCATGGAGGCGATTTCAGCCTCCCCGGCTTCAATGAAAAAGTCTCCGTACCGGGTCACAACTTCCCGATCATTATGGACAAGGGAGAGAAGATGGTAACCCTGACCATGGAGGCGTTTCAGGTAGATATCCTTTGCCAGCGGCATGTTATCGGAAACCAGTGCAAGATGGAATGCCCGCTCAAATTGTCCCGCCCGGACCATAAGCTCTGCCGCCTTACCCGGCTCCCCGGCCTTTTCAAATATGGAAGCAATCCGCTTGGCGTCATTGAGGGATAGTAGAGCAGAATCTTCGGACCGTTCCAGGAGAAATCTGCGATAGGCCTTTACGGCGGATGTGTGGTCCTTTAATTCTTCAAAAATGGCTCCGGCGCGGAGATAGTCCCCCGCCTTCAGAAACATCTTTGCAGCCTTCACGAGATCCTCGAGTTTGACAAATACTTCGCCGGCTCGATGGTAGGACTGACCTTTCACATAGGCATCCGCGGCCTTGAGCAGTTCCGGGATCCGTTCGTAATACTCTGCCGCTTCAGTAAACCGTTCCAGCTTGTAACAGAGATCTGCCGCACGACGCCAGAGTTTCTCCTGCTGATATATTTTTAATGACTGTTCCGTCAGGCCTGCCTTTTGATAGAGATAAGCCGCTTTTTCAGCTTTTCCGATCTGATAATAGAGGGAAGCCGCTTCTTCATACTTGCCGTTCAGCTCCAGCTTGAGGGCCTTCTCATTTTTATCACTCACAGTTCCATTATACATGGGTCAGGGAGGATTCGGAACCACACCGGACTCAAGTTCCTTTCAATTTTCGGGCTTCCAGGAAGCGAGATCTTTTCGAAGAGCGCGCATTCCTTTTAAAGTTCGACAGATTGTCTTTACACTCACCGTGGAGGAACCCAGCTTGCGAGGATGATGGGTTACGGGGACTTCGATTACGCGGGCACCGATAATTCCAGCTCTGGCAAAAAACTCGGCGTCAATCACAAAATGGTCGGCTGTGAGCGGTATCATGCTCAGGAATTCTTTGCGATAGAGCTTAAAGGCGCAGTTGATATCCCTTGCCCGGATACCCAGGATTGCTCGCTGAAGGAGATTGTACGTTCTGGAATAGATTATCCGGATAAAGGGGTCTTTTCGATCCTTGCGATATCCCACCACCATATCGGCTCTGTCGATTTCTTCGTAAAGCTTCATAATTTCATGCAAATCAAACTGGGCATCGGCATCAGAATAAAAAATCAGGTCATATCTGCATGCATCAAATCCCGTTCGCAACGCCCAGGCATAGCCCCGGTTCGGGGTGTAGGATATCACTCTGAGGTTGCGATGTTCACCTTCCAGCCGTTTAAGAATCTCCAGCGTGTTGTCTGTTGATCCATCATCGACTACGATAAGTTCCCACTGCACGCAGATATCTACCAGCGCCGAGAGAGCCTCGTGGATACTGACCTCAATTGAGGTACTTTCGTTATAGGCGGGAAAGACCGCGGAAAGTTCTCTGATCCTATTCTTAGAGGGCCCAACGTTCATGAGGGAATCCCCCTCCCTCATAGATCAGGGAAGAGATCTCATCTTTAATTTCGTCGGCGGCGTGTTCCTCCGCATCCATCGCGTATCGAATCTTTGGGAGAACAAGCTCCAGGTATCCCCTGGCCAGAGCCAGGGCCTTCGAATTGTCTCCTGCTGCGGCTGTTCGAGCCAGGACTGCGGCACCGCTGTAGAGACCGGCGACTGCGTCTGCAATCCGTTCAAGGTGATATTCCATCTTGTAGGCCTCGGGTCCGTGCAGTTCGACCAGTTTCATGCATCGTGCTCCAAAACGTGAAGCAAGGCGATCGAGTTCTTCGGCATAGGGTTTCAGCGAATCGGGTGAGAACCCGGCAAAGGACCCGCCGGAAGGTTTCGTCTCTGACCCGAGAATCCGGGCCGCATGTTTCAGTCCGGTGTATCCGGCATACATGCGATTGACTTCGTTGGTTCCCTCGAAAATCATGTTAATCCTGGCATCCCGCAGGAATCGCTGGTACGGATATTCATTCATATATCCGTTTCCGCCGGAGACCTGCAGACACTCATTGATAATCCACCACAGCGCATCAGTGCAGAAAAATTTGCTAACGGCGGTTTCCGTTGAATAATCTCCGATATTTCCATCAACCAGGGAGGTCGTATGATAGACCATGGATTCCATGGCGTAAATCGTGGAGGCCATCGCGTAGAACTTGCTCCTGATCATCTCGAGTTCCGCAATGGGAGCACCAAACTGCCTGCGCTGAAGAGCGTGGTCCGTGGCGAAGCGCATGACTTCTTTGGCCGCTCCGATACAGGAAGCCGAAAGGGATGCGCGTCCTGTGTTGAGGATTTCCATGGCTACCTTGAACCCTCTGCCCTGCTTGTAAAGGATATTTTCCGGAGGTACCTTCACATTCTCAAGAATCAGCTGGGCAGTTTTTGAAGCCCGCAGACCAAGCTTATCCTCGTATTTTCCAACTGAAAATCCGGGCATGTCCGATGTCACAATAAAGGCAGTAACAATACCCTGACGTCCGGTGGAGGCAAAAAGGGTGTAGATGTCTGCCATCCCGCCGTTGGTAATCCACTGTTTTGTGCCGTTCAGGACAAATAGGTTCTCATTTTCGTCGTACTTTGCTACGGTTTTCAGATTGGAAGCATCGGATCCTGCATCCGGCTCGGTCAGAGCATAGGCCGCAAGCTTTTCCCCTGTCGCAAGATCAGGAAGAAATTTCTGTTTTTGTTCTTCATTTCCGAACAGGATAATGCCTTTCATTCCGATAGATTCATGAGCACCGATCGTGATGGAAGTCGAAGCACAATGTCTGGATATTTCCTCCATGACGCGGCTGTACGCTGTCAGGGAAAACCCATACCCTCCATACGCTTCAGGAATGATCATGCCGAAAATTCCCATCTCCTTCAGACCGTCCAGGACTTCTTCCGGAATCACACCCGCTTTATCGATGGCTTCCCCATCAATGGACTCCTCTGCGAACTTCTTCACCTGATCCAGGAACATGTCCACGGTTTCCCGTTCATCCGGATTCATCGAAGGATACGGGTGGATTCCATCAGGATCCACGATGCCGGCAAACAGGTTTCGGATGAAATTTTCGTTCATGATTCTCCCTCAAATATGGATTTACTTGACTCGATAAGATGCATCAGGGTGTTGGAGGGAAGATAACGCGGGCTGTGATCCCGACTCCACTCCTGTAACCTGGCCGCGATATGGGGCCAACCCAATCCTTCACAATAGCGCAGAGGGCCACCGTAACGGCGGGGGAATTGTATCACGGATGCAAGAGCTACATCCAGGATACGGGGATCCTGAACGGTTCCTTCATCCAGAATACGGAGAGCGTCCTGGGAAAGAATAAAGAGCAATCGTTCATGAATTTCTTCCAGATCCATTTCAGGCAGTTTTCTACCTGTTTTCCCGAAATAACGATAGAGCTTCCGGTTTTCCCTGACGGCCTTTCCATCCTGGTAGAGATAAAAGCCATCTTCCGTCCGCTGTCCCAGATGACCCCGCTCCACAAGAATGTGGAAGGTGTCGGAAAGTGTAAACACATGGGGTCGAACGCGAATCGTTTCCTGTGCTGCGACCAGAAGAGCATCATTCCCGATCGAATCTGCGATTTTCAGAATTTCACCGCCTCCGATTTGCGCCAGAGCCGCGTCAATTTTCCCAATGGTAAGCCCCTCCTCCATCAGGGAGAGTGCTTCATTCACCAGCTGCGCCAGCAACCGTTTCATTACACCACCGGGTCCGTCACTGACGGGAAGAGGAATCCATCCGAGTGCCTGCATGATCTGGGAAAGCCAATCCCGAACAGATTTCCTGGTCCTGGAGCCAGATACGATCTCCGCCACCGGTTGCGTGATTCTCAGACCGATGGTAAACCCTGGTTGCTGGCTTGTCTTGTGGACCTGCGACATCGATTGCGCGATATTCAGTACCGTAATGGGAACAGGATTAGGGAGGCTGGCAGAAACATCTCCCAGAAGGTGATCTTCTCTTTCTCCCAGAAGAATCCAATCGGCCCGGGTGATTCCCGCTACGCGGTCGGAGGCGGATATCATCTCCCTGTCCATGGAAGATTCCTTGAAAAACCGCTGGAGAGATTCCAGTCTGTTTTCCACGATTTTAATGCGAATTCTCTTATGAGAACATCGTTGAAGAATGTCATTGGAAAGAGGAAGGCTGTTTATCGCCAGGACTCTGTGCAGGGTTTCAGGCAGAGGAACGCTGTGCATAACCTGTTCCGCGTTCAGGATGTGAAGAAGACAGTTCGATGTGTCTGGAGACATCCAGAGATCGCGTGCCCAGGCATGATACATGGCAGGAGAAAATTCATTCCTCAGGCAGTCCTGATGAAATTTTACAAGTTCTGCGAACAGCGGATCCCGTTTGTGAACCGTGGAAGATTTCCATCGAGCCAGGCGCTGAAGGAAACGGTTTAAAACCCTGGGTGTGCGGATTGCATACCTTCTTCGCATTCCATTTCGTTTCAGGTCTTTACGGATCTGGTCCAGAGTATGACGTTTCAGGACAAGTTCCGGTACGATCGATACAGGAAGTTTACGCAATAGTAAACTCGGATCTTCGCCCAGGAGAATCGACTCCGTTGCGGACCACCCCGCCCTGTTCCAAAGAACATCCAGGGAAGCCTCAGCAGGCGGAAGATCACGATGGGGACGCCGCACGGTCAGGAATTGTTTCTCTGTGGAATAAATAGATACGGCCTTCAGTGCCAGAATCAATCCAATACCATCGATGGTTTCCCGAATGGAAAGATATAGTGGAAGGGTAATTCTTTCGATCGTTTCAATCGCAGAACGGGCGGCATCCTGCCAGACCGTCAGTTCATCGGGCTGTCGGAGGATCTGGAGAAAATCGGCGGCTGATAGATTTTGAAGAGAAATGATGTGAATCTGAAGAGCCTTGACATCGCCTCGCTTATCGATCTGGTCCAGGCGCTGCCCCAGATCTCGCAGGACTTCCAGGGAGGCAACACTCCGTTCCAGATTTAATACGGCAATACCGTCGTTCGTGATTTCCAGGTTCATGAAAGACTCTTTGCCCTCAAGGCGAAACCCTGACCTGGAACATCGTTGAGAAGGAGAATAAAACGCTCTCCGGATGAGACCGGGAAGGTTAGAAGGTGCCTCATTTCCGCCGGACCCGGCGCCCAGCCATAAGCGAGATCTCCTCCGGGGGGATTCACATGATCTGAACTTTCCATCAGGCAATTCTTCAATCCCAGATAGGACTCACAGAAGGTATCGTTTCGCATCAATCGGAGCATGGAGAGAACATGGGAAGCGGTCCATTCGGGGATTCCGTAGCCCGCCAGCTTTTCCAGACCGCTCAGTAAATGGGGAAGAGCCATCAGGGATGAGAGGGAGGCAAGCTTCTGTCCCGCATGGCCGTGCTCAATCGCCTCCAATTCAAGTAAGGCGCCATCTCTTTCCTTGCTGAGGAGGATTGCTCCACCGCCCACGGCGGGGCGAGCCGTATTTCCCTCCGTCACCACCGTATAGGGTTCGGGAAAGATCAGATTCATTTCTGTGAGAGTTTCACGGGTCAGAACATGCCCCAGGAGCGTGTCCTGAATATGGGTAATACCTGTAGTGGGTTCCACCAGAAGGTAACTCCAGGGAAAGGACACAGCGGCCTTGGTGTGTCGGACGTAGCGTTCAGCCGACTGGAAAGACCAGTCATCCAGGGTATTACGATCCAGGCTGAACTGTTGAGCCAGGTTGTCCCCTTCTCTCTGGAGGGTTCTCAGCAGCGAGCGATCCGGAATGGATACGGTGATGATGGCAACCGTGGACACTTCGGCACTCACCATGAGACGATGAGCCAGGTAAAGAGCACGTCCCACGGGACATCGCGGGCTGTTCACCGTGACAAAGGGAACCTGATCCTCATGAAAGTGTTCGGTGATTCTCTCATTCAGGACCGTATTCGTTGCGACAAATACGGTATCCACCTCACCCAGGGGAAGTTCGGAACGATCCAGAATCTCATCCAGAAGCGAGCGCAGCAACCATTCCGGAGTTGAGAAGGAGGTGACAAAGGGAGAAACAATCCCGCTTCGAAGATAGACACTCATGCGGAGTGACGTTCTCTGGCGCAGCGCTCCAGCCGGTCTTTAACATCTGTTCCTATAAGGCAATCCTTTGGCGAGGCAACCCCTTCCAGGCATAGAAGTTCACGTCCGAGAAACCGTTGATTATCTTCCCCATCGAGGACATCGACCAGGATTCCACGGGAGCAAGCGACACACCGTTCCGGTTGATCCCGGAAGGTTTTACTTCCAATTCGCAGCATCAGATCGAGGTAATGATGATCCGAAGATTGTTTCTGTTGAGCCATGGCCATACGACGGGGACGCGAGAGGATAAACCTTCCACGGTCTATGGAAAGCTGGGCTTCTCCTTCCAGCTCCTGACCTTCGAAGATCTGGAGGCGTTCCGATTCCGAGCGCGTCAGATTGAGATAGAGGCGATCCTGGAAATGGGTGCGTCCAATGTATCCCTTGTGGAAAACGGCAAGAAGACCCCGGGAGCGGAAGAATTCACCCCGTTTTCGCACAATTTTGACATAACAGGGTTTTAAAAGAGCCACGCGTCCAAAGAACGACACCCGTGTTCCTTCGATCTCGTCCACCCACCATTTAAAATGACGATAGTGAGTGAAAAAATCGTCCCGAGCGGACCCCTTCAGGACCAACTCGGGACGATACGCTTCCTTGATATCGTAAAAATGCTGGCATCCCCCGCATTTTCTTCCCGCATGGCGATATCCTCTCGGACACTTTTCCTGTTTCTGGATCTTCTTACAGGACCAGCGGAGATAGATGCATCCTTCCGGATGACAGCCCTTTTCTTCCATCACATGGTGCACCGAAACCGTGTAAGAGAATCGGGCATGGCTCATGTGGCGGCAGCGAAAGACATCCTGTCGCTTGAAAAGGTTTCTGGTTTCCGGGGGTTGGTCGGCAAGTCTCACTCAATCAGCCGGATCAGCCTTCAACATCAAACTTGACACCCTGGGCAAGGGGAAGAGAGGCTCCCCAGTTCAGGGTGCAGGTCTGTCTGCGCATGTAGACCTTCCATGAATCGGAACCCGCTTCTCGGCCACCGCCGGTTTCCTTTTCACCCCCGAAAGCTCCGCCGATTTCCGCACCTGAAGTTCCAATGTTGACATTGGCAATCCCGCAATCACTTCCGCGCGGAGAAAGAAAGGTCTCGGCATGCTGGAAATTGTTTGTGAAGATGGCTGAGGACAATCCCTGCACGACGCCGTTATGGATTTCCAGAGCTTCCTCGATGTCTTCAAAGGGCAGAACATAGAGGATCGGGGCAAAGGTCTCGTCCTGGACGATCTTCATATCCGGGCGCGCCTTCACAATGGCCGGCGTGATGTAATGGCCTTCACGATCAAGACGTTTGCCGCCACAGAGAATCTCTCCACCCTGTTCACGAACGAGCTGAAGAGCCCGTTCCATTTCCTTGATAGCTCCTTCATTCACAAGCGGTCCCATGAGATTCTTTTCATCCCAGGGATCTCCGATGGAGATGCTTCCATAGGCGCGCATCAGGCGATCCAGAAATCCCTTTTCCACATCCTTGTGGATGATCAGGCGCCGAAGGGATGTGCATCTCTGCCCGGCCGTTCCCACGGCAGCAAAGAGAACCGCGCGAAGAGCCATGTCGAGATCGGCATCCCGGTTGAGGATGATGGCATTGTTTCCACCAAGCTCCAGAATCGTCCGGGCCAGGCGCTTTCCCATGACTTCCCCAATTCTGTATCCCATCTGGCAGGATCCGGTGGCAGAGATCAGCGGGATGTTGCGATCGTGAATCATGGCCTCCCCCACAGAAGAACCTCTGCCAATCGTCAGAGTAAAGATCCCGCTCAGGCCGTTGGCTTCCATGATCCGGTTGCAAATATGCTGAACCGCGATCGCCGTCAGAGGAGTCTCAGAGGATGGCTTCCAGATCATCGTATCGCCACAGACAGCTGCAATTGCCGCGTTCCAGGACCAGACCGCCACGGGAAAGTTGAAGGCGGATATGATACCGATGACACCCAGGGGATGCCACTGCTCAAACATGCGGTGTTCCGGACGTTCCGACTGGATGGTCAGCCCGTACAGCTGGCGGCTTAATCCAACAGCAAAATCACACATGTCAATCATTTCCTGGACTTCACCAAGACCTTCGGTCTTGATTTTTCCCATTTCCAGGGTCACCAGCATGCCCAGGTCTTCTTTGTGTTCGCGAAGGGCGTTACCCAGCTGACGAATGATTTCGCCCCGCTTGGGAGCCGGCACCATTCGCCACGTCTTAAAGGCCTTTGCCGCCTCATTCCGAACGACTTCATAATCTTCCGTTGAGGCCATCATTACCCTGGCAAGAGGCTTTCCGTTGGCCGGGTTGTACGATACAAGTTCTCCACCCCCCGGCTTTTCGATCCATTTTCCGTAACAGGCCCCACTGTTCACTTCCTGGATCCCTAGCCTCCGTAGCAGATCTTCAAACATGCATACCTCCTGTATAAGAATAAAGTCGCCCTATTTTACCAGAAGGGCGTTTGATTTATTGGAGTGGTTACTCCTCCCGGATGATGACCTGGATATTGTGTTCCTGAAGGACGGACGCGGCTTCGCGAGCCCGATCGAGGGTATCGAATGATCCCACAAGGACCCTTGTGTATTCCCCGAAGGTTGCGAGATGGGCTCCCGGCAGAAAAGCTGATATTTTATCTCTCAGGCGTGAGGCATTTTCAAGATCCTTAAATGCACCCGCCTGAACGACAAAGGAGAGTCCGGGATCGGGAAGAGAGACCTCCGCCTCTGTCGGCGGCGGGGGGGAAGGCATTGCACCGGAACGGATGTAGAGGTAGACCTCTGCAATTCCCAGAGCGTCCATCCCCAGTTCCTTTGCTGCCGCATACGAGAGATCGATTATGCGACCCCGGATAAAGGGACCCCTGTCATTCACCTTCACCGTTACACGCTTTCCCGTTTCCGGGCAGTACACATCGAGCCAGGTTCCAAAGGGAAGATTCCTGTGGGCAGCCGTCAGGCGATGCATGTCAAAGATCTCTCCCGAGGCGGTCGGGAGGCCATGAAAGGATTTGCCATACCAGGATGCGGTTCCCTTCTGGTAGAGAGCCGATTCTTTCCCCGTCTTGCATCCGGTAACGGAGAGAAACAGGGCGAGAAGAACAAGCAGGCTCAGGTTACGCATTTTGCAAGAATCAGGGTCGCGTCTTTGATCAGGTCCGATGTACCGCGGAAAGAAGCCCAGTCTTCCGTGAATACTTCCAGAATTTCCTCCAGAGGACGATCCTTGTTTAATTCAAGGACCATTCGGAGACGATGATTTCCATAGAAGGCTCCTTCCCCATTGTCAGCTTCGACGATTCCGGGCGTGTAAAGAGCGATCAGTGTGGAGCGTGTCAGCACAATTCCATCATCCGTGAAGGGATGGTCATGTTCCACTCCCAGGGCGATTCCCGTCTCTTTCAGAAAGGAGACCTCTCCTTCGGGGTGGATAATCAGAGGTGGCGGATGGCCCGCGTTAAGGTAAGTCAAATGGTGGGTGGGCTCAGAGTAGTCAAGGAAACAGGCCGATATACTGAGAGTATGATCTGTGCAACAGCATAGATGACGATTGAGACGCATAACCATGGGGAGCAGAGTTTCTGAATCTTCCGCGAGGAGGCGGAACGCACCCTGAAAGTTGCTCGCAAGTAATGCTGCCGGCAACCCGGCGCCGGAAGTGTCCCCGAGAAGAAGCCAGAGACGGGATTCACTCAATTTAATGAAATCAAAGTAATTTCCGCCGATAATATTGTCTCCAAAGTGTTTGAAGGCAATCTTCAGTCCGGGAAAACGCACAGCTTCCCCGGGCAGGAGCTTCCGCTGAACTTCCTGGGCGATCTGCAGTTCTTTTTCCACACGCAGGCGGTCAAAGGTCTGCTCATGCATCATGGCATTTTCCAGAAGTGTTGCGGCGTGGGCTCCAATTTCCTTAACGAAATCGGCATCTTCGTCGTTGAATTCACCACCCTCAATTTTATTCAGCAGCTGAAGAACACCGGCAATCTCTCCGCGGTACGAAAAGAGAGGTACGGTAAGAATCGTCCGGGTCGTATATCCGGTTTCCTTGTCCACTTCGGGATTAAACCTTGGATCCGAATATGCATCACGGATATTCAGAACTTCTCCGGTCAGGGCGACATGACCGGCGATTCCCTTTCCAAGGGGTACTTCAATTCTTACATCCTTGTCTCCTGCGAGAATTTTACTCCAGAGAATGTTACGTTTCTTGTCCAGAACAAAGATCGTTCCTCTTTCTGCAGCGATTTCTCGAATCGCGGTCTCCAGCATAATGTCCAGAAGCTCGTCGATACTCGTTGAGGATGAGAGAGCCCGATGGGTTTCCAGAACAGCCATCGTCTTTACCATTCTTCTCTGGGTCGTATTCAGCTCAAGCAGAATCTCGTCCACCAGAGTTCCTTCATATTGCTCTATGGCGTGAAGGAAATCTTCCGCAGTCTGGTAACGGTTCCTGGGATCCTTCTCCATGGCGCGAAGAATAATATTTTCCAGACCCTCGGGAATATCTGAACGGTACAGGGATGGAGGCTGCGGAGTGTCTTCCAGTACCTTGTCTAAAAGCCTATAGACATCTGTATCCTCGAAAGGAACCTCTCCGGTAAGCATCTCGTAAACGATCACACCGACGGAGTAGAGGTCAGTTCGCCCGTCGACTTGCTTTCCACGGATCTGTTCCGGTGAAAGAAACTCAGGCGTCCCCATGATGGGAGCACCCTTTTCAATCGGTTGATCCACAGCCCGGGATATTCCGAAATCCATGATAGCCAAATGGCCGGTTTCATCCACCATGATGTTTTCAGGCTTGAGATCACAGTGGATGACTCCCATCTTGTGGGCGGCAGCCAGTCCACGGAGGATCTGCCTCAGGAGGTTCAATGTCTGACCAACGCTGTAAAGACCTTTACGAATTTGAATTTCCTTGATGCTCTCTCCTTTGAGGAGCTCCATGGAAATATATTCTTCTCCATCGATCTCTTCAAGATCGTAAACTCTGCAGACATTTTCATGGGTCACTTTCCGTGCCAGGAGAATTTCCTGACGAAGACGTTCCAGATCCATGGATTCTGCTTTGGATCGAAGCATTTTAAGAGCAACGGGAACATTCAGCTTCAGATCGGTCGCCTTGTAGACAACGCCCATTCCACCGAATCCCAGAACCTTATCGATTCTGTATCGGTCTCCAATGACGTCACCCGGTTTGATTGAATGTCTATCGTCCATTCAGCATCTCCTGGGCCATCCGGGCAAAAGTGTCAAATGCCTCCTGCCCATACAAACATAATACAACACGATCCAGAATCGAACCAGCACGGAGTCTCTGTGCGAGTACCGTCAGAATGATTCTCGCTGCACGCTCCATGGGAAAACCGAAAATCCCCGTGGAAATGGCTGGCATTGCGACGGTTTTCAGATTCTCCTGTTCTGCAGCATTCAGGACGGATTCTACAGCCCGGGCCAGTTTCGCATCTTCCTCCCCTTCTCCCCACCTGGGGCCCACAACATGGATAACCCTTCGAGCCTTCAGCGTACCCGCGGACGTTATAACAGCACTGCCGACGGGGCAGAATCCGATCTGATCCGACTCTTCCTGAATCGTCGAACCACCACGACGCACAATCTGGCCGGCGACCCCTCCTCCATGCTTCAGGTGTTCGTTGGCGGGATTGACAATAGCATCTTCATCCCGGGCAATGATATCCCCTTCAAGAATTTCGAGCAGGGTACGCCCCAGCCTGTAGTGCATTATCCCTTCTTGAGAACGTCCTTAATCAGGGCTTTCAGCTGGCCCTTCTTTATTTCTTCCAGGTCATAGCGAACCCGAACGGCCGGTTTGTTGATCTTCAGCATCCGGGAGAGATCGATGGGAGTACCGATGACGACGGCATCCGCGTCGACTTTATTCAGGGTGCGCTCGAGATCACGGATCTGATCATCTCCATACCCCATGGCAGGAAGAATTTCCGAGCAATGGGGATATTTCTTATAGGTCTGAGCAATGCTTTTCACGGCAAAGGGAACCGGGGAAACGATTGATTTCACCCCCGCCGCCTTGGCTGCCAGGTAACCCGCTCCATAGGTCATCCCTCCGTGGGTTAATGTCGGACCGTCCTCTACGACAACCACACGCTTACCCTTGATGGCTTTGACATCGGAGACGGTAAAGGGAGAGTTTGCTTTCAGGATTTTCGCGCCCGGGTTCAAACGTTTGCAGTTGGCTTCCACTTCTTTCACCTTCTCGGGATCCGCAGTGCCTACCTTGTTAATCAACAGGACATCGGACATGAGAAGATTGGCCTCTCCCGGATGGTAGAGGATTTCATGGCCGGGGCGATGGGGATCTACGAGGGTGATGTGAAGATCGGACTTGTAAAAGGGAAGGTCGTTATTCCCACCATCCCAGAGGATGACATCCGCTTCTTTCTGGGCCTTCTTCATAATTGCCCCGTAATCGACTCCGGCGTAGACGATAAAGCCGTTTTCAATATGGGGTTCGTACTCTTCCCTCTCCTCAATCGTGCATTGATGAAGGTCGAGATCTTCCAGCGAAGCAAAGCGCTGAACTGCCTGCTTGACAAGGTTTCCGTAGGGCATGGGATGGCGGATCGCGACCACCTTTTTCCCCATTTCCTTAAGAAGATTGGAAATATAACGACTGGTCTGGCTCTTGCCGACTCCTGTTCGAACCGCGGTAATGGCAATAACCGGAACCTTGGATTTGATCATCGTGTCCTCTCCGTTCAGAAGGACAAAATCAGCACCATTGGCAATACAGAGAGAGGCTTTGTGCATTACATAGGTATGCGGAACGTCACTATAGGCAAAAACGACCTGGTCAATTTTCTTCTTCTTGATAATGTCGACGAGCTCCGATTCGGGGAAGATCGGAATTCCCTTGGGATAAAGACTTCCCGCCAGCTCAGGAGGGTAGACTCGTCCCTCGATGTTGGGAATCTGGGTGGCCGTAAATGCGACAACGTTGTAGTCCCTGTTGTCCCGAAAAATCACATTAAAGTTGTGGAAGTCCCTCCCTGCAGCTCCCATGATGACAACCTGCTTCCGTTTCATGACACCTCCTCTTTCATTGTAAATTCCTCGACATTGTCTCAAATCTTATTTGAAATGTCCACGACGGAAGGCTCGCAGGCTTTCCCCTTCTTTACTTCACGATTTAAACATGTCAAAAATGGACTTTTTCTTCCCGCCTTCTTCCTTGTCATTTCCTTCATCGGACTGCATGGTGGGGATCAGTGGAACTTCGCGGTAGCCTTCGGGAAGGAGAAAAAGATCATCGGCAAGGGATTCCGTTTTGATGGACGTCACGTCGTAGTTCTGGATCGTAGTCGTAGTTTTCCCTTTCTTATCCTCAGATACGGTCGTGATGATCGATTTCAGCATGAACCCGGGAACCGCGGTCCGGGATTCTGCTTCGATGAGTTTATCCAGATCGGCGAACCCCGTTTTCATTCGGGATTCCTGAAAGAGATCGCGAATCGGAAGTTCGATGGCCTGTGTTGTCCAGACTTCCTTTTTCGATTTCTGGTCGGATACCTGCTTCATAAAGAGTACCTTGACCTTCATTCTGTAGGAAGAGTTGACGAGATGATGTTCACAGGGGTAACCGAGCAGAGTCTGATCATTGGAACCCCGCGTGTGATTGACCTTCACATCCTCAATGGAAATTTCCACCATTTCTCCCAGAGACTGCATCAGGGAACCGAGAGACTGGGAAAGACTTTCCGCATCAAATCTCGTGTATGTTTTCTCCTGCGGATTGACAAGATAGATGGCTTTCCCGTCATTGGAAACCATGAAGGTGCCTGTTCCCATCATCGGGTTATCCGATTCGGTGAACTCGACTCGGAAGAGTGCGGGCTCCTTCAGGTAGACCGTACCATTCATCGACATGGAGCCGGACTGTGTCTCAGCTTTTGTGGAACTTGTAAAGGTGTAGGAAATGTCAGCAGAAAGGGATGCGGCAAGCAGGATGATCAGAGACAGGAAGAATAAACGTTTCATGGAGAAACTCCTTGTATTGAATAGATTCTCTAAAAGAAAAACCGCGACGATGAGCCGAATATTTCCTTATTGCATGGAACGAGCAGCCCCGGCCAGGCTGGCCAGACCCACGCCGAAGACCATGGTGATGACTGCCACGCAGAGGCAGCAGAGGGCTAACACCAGAAAAGGCGTGAGAACAGCTTTCCAGGTTTCCGTGCGGTGAGCCTGTTTTAATCCGACGATATAGAGGATAAGGGCCCAGATTCCACCAATCATTCCACCACAGAAGGGAATGATCTGCGCCAGGTTTGATGTACTGGAATAGGCCACGACTTTAAAGGTTGCCTCGAAGCCTTCCTCTGCATCACCCAGTATCTTCCCGGCCAGGAAGAGAAGGCCTGAGACGACGAAAAGTCCGATCAGAATCAGGATAGGAGCGAGGATGACAAAGACAAACTGGACGCCCCCGGAAAGCATCATCCCGCCAAAGGCCTGGCGTCCCGCCATGGGGAGTGTAATCATGCTCTGTAAGGCCATACTCCAGATGAAGTTGAAAATCGCCCCGATCCATCCAACGATGACGGCATATAGTATTGGACTTCCCCAGTCGCCGTTTTTCGTATGGACGAGAAGAGACCGACTGGGTTGGTAATGACCATTTTGACAGTCTCGATCAGTGCTTTGCCCAATCCGAGTTCTTCCCGTCTTTCCCAGGGGTTGTCCCCTACCGGAGGCGGCGGAGGGGAAGAAAGATTAAAACCGCAGGTACCGCAGACTAACGAACCTTCCGGCACTTCTCCATTACAGCGTGGGCATTGAGTCATGTTGATCTCCTTCCTCGATGAGTAGGTTCATACCATCTTCAGAACGGCTTCGACAAGAGCGTCGATTCCGTCTGCTGCTTCCGAAATATGGCCCGCAAGCATATAGGCCGGAGTTGAAACAATATGATGCTCTTCGTCGATGACACACTTCTCTACCGGACAGGCCACATGGCGGGCTCCCATTTTCTGGAGAGCGCTGGCCGTTCCTTCATCCGTTCCAATCGTGACCTTGACGGACGAGGGTCCGAATATTTTCGCTGCGATGGCAGGGGCGATACATACAAACCCGATGGGCTTTTTCGCCCTGGACATTTCCTGAACCAAACGCATGACTTCCGGATGTACATCACTATCCGCTCCCCTGACCGCAAAGGATGAGAGGTTTTTGGCTGCGCCGAAGCCCCCGGGAAAGATGAGAGCATCCAGATCCCCAGCCTTTACCGTCGCAAGGTCACGGATCTTGCCACGAGCGATCCTGGCAGACTCCACAAGAACATTTCGTGAAGATCCTTCGTCCACATTTCCTGTTAGATGATTGATCACATGCATTTGAGGCTGATCGGGTGCCATGAAAATGACCTCGGCCCCCCTGCGATCCAGGGAGAGAAGGGTCAGCACCGATTCGTGAATCTCCGCTCCGTCATAGACTCCGCATCCTGATAAGACAACGCCTACTTTAGCCATAAGAACCTCCTTTTCCCTGCTTCTCCGAAACAGTATATCATTCCCCTTTCCTTTGCAAGTCCGTCATCCTGTGGATAAGACTGTGGAAATTTCTGTGGATAACTCCAGAAGTTGCTGGCAGTAGAATACTTGTGTCGGCAGGGCTCAGAACGACACGTAAAAATGAAAAGCCCGGTCCTGTTGACGATTTCATCCACGATACTTTTCGGGACAGGACATCAGGATTCAGATCCTGGTGTGAAATTATTTTCCACAATGGGATCAGTTTTGTCCGTTTTTCCCCCTGGGTTCCGATGTACGATCTCTCTGATACATAACAGGATCGGAGCGAGAAGAAGTCGTGAAAGAAGAGTGCCCACCATCAGGACAAGAAGAATGAGCAGAAAAAACAACAAGCTCAGGAGAACTTTCATTGTGTCATGCTCCGATGGGCAGAGAGGGGTTCAGTCAGTCTCTCCCCGTAATATGCGTAGCGCCTCTTCTGCTGTATTGGCAATTCTGGGATCCGATTCTCTCTGAGCAACGGTAAGGCGCCCCATGAGAAACTCATCTTTGGTGTCAAAAAGTGTCGGGTTGTCCCGGATAAAGGTAACGATTTCCCGTTTCTCATCGATTGTCCCTTTCTCCAGGAGTGTATAGAGCAGACGGAAGTACGTTCTCTTTTTCGGGTTGGGCCCAAGAGCATCGGGATGGAGTATCTGAAAGAGGATCATGTTCCTGAGCTCGAGGTCCGTGGACAGTATCGTTTCATTGGCAATCTGAAACCATTCTGTCGAACCAACTTCCAGTTTTGCGAGAATGGAAGGACCGTACCCTTTCATTCCTTTTCTGTAAAGAGCTAATTTGATTTTGTCCATGAAGGAAAGTTCCATGAAATCCTCCCGACTTGGGTTCTGCTCCTTAGTATACACGATCCCTACCCCCATCCCCAACTGATCGCGAACGAAAGTCTGCAGGATTCAGTGATCACCCTCAGGTTCATGAATTCCTGAATGAAGGCGATTCACGAGGTCCTGCAGGGTAGTAAAATCGATTTTCTTTGACAGTTCGGGTAAATCTTCACGAAGAACGGTAAGTGTGGAGGGATGGGGGTGGCCGATCGCTACCCCGTATCCCTGACGTTTCAAAAGCGTCATGAAATCTTTTAATTGTCGCCGAATGTAATGAGGTTCAGCCAGATCGTCCAGGAAGACATTTCTCGAGATTGCAGGCACTCCGTATTCCCGGGCGGTCTCTTCAGCAACGGTAGCGGCTGTCGTGCGGGAATCCAGAAAGAGAAGACCCTTCTGCTTCGCAAAGCCCATGACAAACTTCATGAGCTCTCCATCAGCGGTAGCTGCGGAACCCATATGGTTATTGAATCCTGCCGCCCAGGGAACCGAGCGCAGATTTTCCGCAAGCACCTGTTCTACCGTGTCGCGGTCCATGGAGACCATGAGAGCCCCTTCACCCGGATTATGGTACGGTTCTCCCTCCGGCTCCATGGGCATATGGCAGATGACTTCCTGTCCCAGAGCATGAATCTCTTCCGCCAGGGTCTCGGAGTGGGGCAATCTGGGAAGAATGGCGATCGTAAGAGGCACCTGTATGCCTCGAATGAACTTCAGGAAGTCCATCCGATAGCCGACATCATCGATGACGATTACAGCCACCGGGCGCGCGGAAACCTGAACATTTCGTTTCATGGAAACTGGAGCGGCAACCCTGGCCGGGGAAGCGACAAAGTAAAGCAGGATTTTCCCGTGATCTCCCATGACTTCGAGCGAAGATAGACCATATCCCCCCTTTTCCGTGACCAGGGTGCGTTCCTGGACCCGGATACTTTCAGGAAGGCGCTTTTGGAGAAGATTTCGAATGGATTCAACTTCGGCTTCATTTTCCTCAACCCGAACCTTCCAGATCTGCCCGCTCCCGTTCACGCCGATTCTTTCCGGAACAAGTCCTCTTTCTTTAAGCAGGAGGGAAATGGTGTCAACAAAAAGGTCAGGATGGTCCCGCTGTTGTTCGACGGAATAGAGGGCAACCAGAAGGACGATTCCGGTCAGGATTAAAACGGAAAAGATCAGGGCGGGGTAATTAACCCCGGGTCGCCTGGAGGATCTCTTCTGCTTTCTCGAAGTACGCGTCTTCTTGATTCGGACCACGGTGGATTCTTGAAGAAACGGGACTGTCCGGTGTCAGACCCTTCCCGTGAATAATCGTATCCTGAATATGGAAGGAGGCTATGGTCACCCACAGTCCGCCCTCTTTTAAAGGAATAAACTTTTGCATTCCAACCAGCCCTGCCGTGGTTTCTCCGACAAGAGTCACGCCGTCACTTCCCTGGAGAAGCCCGGCAAGAAGTTCAGCAGGGCCTGCCAGGGAGTTGTTGACAAAGATGACAAAGGGTCCGTGTTCGACCGGCTTCACCCGTGTGGATATCTTTTCCGGTTCATATTTTTTTCCCTGAAGTGTCACGCTTTTATCCGTGACGCCAAGATAGCCTGCGAAATCCACTGCACTCTGATAAGATCCGTTCACTGCCGAACGCAAATCCAGGATAAAGGGGGTTCCCTTAAGAGATTGCAGACGATCCAGAGCTCGGCTGACACTCTCTTCGTTCACAGTATAGAGGGTGAGAACGGGAAGCTTTGCATGGTCGGAATCTTCATATACCGGCAGTGTGAAAGGGGTAAGGTTCAGTGTAACCTGTGTCGGTTCGTCATCATCATTGCGGACAAGACCGAGAACAATTTCTTCACCCCCGCTGCCCGCGAGGACAGACTCGATTTCCCATAATCCCAGAGGTCCGGTGTCTTTATGACCCACCTGTTCGAGAATATCCCCGGTTCGAATGCCGGAGGTATCAGCGGGACTGCCTTTGATGACCGACAGCACATAGGTAAAGTTCCCGGATCTAGCCAGCCTGATCCCGCTCTCCCGTTTTTCCATGGCCTGATAGGCTCGAAAATCTTCAATCCGGTCGGAGGGAATATAGTACGAAATCCCATCCAGGCTGGAAACCAGTCCCTCCATGGAAGAACGCAATAGATCAGAAGGTTGCATCTCTTCCACATATTGTGAACTGGTGATGGTGAATGCCTGGGTAAAAATTTTCAAGAGATCGTAGGTTTCTTCTTTTTCCCTGGTGGAATGAAAAACCAGGTCCGAAAGAACCAAGCCGGTCACAAGAAGAAGAGAACAGGCGAGAAGAAAATTTCGGCCTAATTTCATGGGACTATTTTACCTCAACCAGGATGCCGGGTCCACTGAGCGTCCCGTATCACGGATCTCAAGATAGAGTTTGGGATCTGTCGTACCCCCGGCGATCACCTTTCCAAGAATTTTTCCGGGGTATACCCAATCATCTTTTTTGGCAGCCAGAGAGTCCAGGTATCCGTAAATGGAAATCACACCGAATCCGTGATCCACGATCACAAGATTTCTGTATCCCTTGAACCAGGAGGCGTAGGTTACCCGGCCCGGGAAAATGGGTGAAACATCCTGACTTTTCGCCACTTCGATCTGGATTCCCTTCATATCCACCTTGGTGCCGTAGTCCGGATTCGTCTGGGTGCCAAAGGGAACGACGACCTTTCCCCTGATGGGCCAGTCGAGGACGCCGCGATACCCGTGAATGTCTTCCTTGGCCTGGCGCGTAGTGTCCGTGGAGGAAAGAATGGTCAGCAGGCGCTCTAGTCGCTGGGCTTTTTCTTCAAGCTGAGCCACCTGCTCAAGAGTCTGCTTTTCTTCTTTTTGAATCTTGGCCAGGAGATACCGATGTTCCCGGATTGCCGCATTCAGTTGATTCCGCTTCGCCTGCCGGTCCCTCTGAAATTCCTGAAGTGCCGAATGCAGCTGGCCTTCCAGTTCTTTTTTCTTCTGAATTTCCGCAAGATTGGTACGATATCGTTCAATCAGGTTTTTATCCTGCTGGGCCAGATGGAGAATCCATCGAAAGGCATCGAGCATGTCTGCTCCTGTCTCAGACATGAAGATGAGGCGAAGGTATCCCAGTGAACCCATGTGCTGAAGGAATCTCAGTTTGGACAGGAGAAGAGTTTTTTCTTCCTGAAGATCCGACTGGACGCTTTCCAGGCTTACCTGGAGATCCTGAAGCTGATCCTCCTTCAACTGGGTCTGTAATTCCAGGGAACGAAGCTCCTGTTCGAGAAGTTCACGGCGTAATTGCACCGATCGGAGCTCTTCTTCTACAGAGCGCTTTTTCGCTTCGCTCTCCTTGAGTTGCTGTTCGAGGAAGGAAATATTTCGACGCAGCGAATCAAGTTCCTGAGCACGATCGTCCTCGAGCGACTGTCCGAGAAGAAGTGCAGGCAGGAAGAAGCTAAGGAATAAGGTTTTTACCCGCAACCTCATAGGGAGGAGACACGTTGTACATCTTCAGAATCGTAGGATAGAGATCCACAATATAGGGATCCTCGTCCAGCTCCATCTTCCAGTTCGTAAGAAGAACCCCGGGAACGGAAGGTGGATAGAGAGAACAGTGGTCACCGCTCCACACCTGGTCGTTCGACTCAATGAGCTGGGAGGGAATGCCGCCCAGGGACGTCTGCCAGGATACGCGGAAGAGTGGATTATTGGTAACAATCATATCGGGGATCAGGATGGCATTAAACGTTCCGTACGCTTCCTCACGGGTATACACCTTGGCAACAGGATGAAGGTCCGTGGTTTCATCCACCCATCCTTCCAGTCGGGAAATCAATTCTCGGCGCAATTCTTCATACTCGGGACCGGGTTCAACGATCCCCTTCGATTCGCGACCCTTGAGGTTGACGTAGAGTCCTCCCAGACCCATACAGTAGGCCCGGGTTCTGGACCAGTCCACGTTCGGCCAGAATTGGCCTCGATCAAAGAGGGCTTCCAGATTCTGTGTAATGTTTTCTGATCCCGTCAGAGTCATATACCCATTCTGGACAAGCCAGGTATTGTAGTTCGTCGCATATCGGAAGGACGCAAAACCATGGTCGGAAAGAACGATCAACTTTGCATCGGGAGGCATGTTCTCCATCGTCATCCCGACAATACGGTCCATGGACTCGTAAGATTGTTCCAGGGCGGACCCGAAGGCATTTGCCTTGGCGAGATCGTAGGCAGGATGTCCTTCGTCCAGGAGGCGGAAGAAGATATGGCCTACACGATCGGTAAATTCAAAGTATTGAAAGAGAAGGTCATCCCCATCCGCAATGAATCCTTCCAGCATCTTTGAATACATCTCTGCATTAAACTGCCACTCCTCCATGAAGAACTCTTCGTCCGTGAGCTCTTCGGAAGGGCTCCAGGTATCGACGGACCAGCCAATCGTCTTATAGAGGCCGAATCGATCCACCAGCTCTTTTGCCCATGAAAAGGGGTACGTAATGTTGATGCTTGTTGGCAGGTGACGTGGATCAAAGTTAATAGGAGAGAGGTAAAGGTTAATTTCCGGGTCCAGTGAGTCAAGGTAAAAACGGCCCACTCCCCGCACCTTGATAATAGGGTTGAACGTAAAAACAAAATCGGTCCATCCGCTCCACTCCCCGGGCCTGAGTACCACGGTCTGATCACATACCTTGACAGTCAGATGGGAACGATCTTCTGCCACTGCCAGATGCATGGGCAGTTTGATGTAATCCGGTTCGTCGAAGAACTTGTTCGGCGGCCCGACGATGATCGTATCCATCTCTCCACGGTTATCGGGAAGTTCAACAACTTCGACGGAAAACTCATTTTCCGTCGCGGTCGGGATAAAGAGGTCCGATGTAAAGAAAAAGGGTTTCCCGATCCGTCCGGAAAGATCTGGAACGCCGAGCCCCGACAGGAGATGACCGTGAGGGAAATTCTTAGCGGGAAAGGTCACCGGCATACGGAAAATCTTGCATGTATAACCGGAGCGTGACATGACCTGCCAGAAGGGTTCTCCCTGCTGGTGCATGTCCACACCTGGTCTTGTTTCGGGGATCATGGGAATGAGATAGAAACGAACTCCGAAAGCGGCAATCAAACCAAAGGCAAGCCCCAGAATCAGACGGACAGGCATCGACCGCCGAAGGAGCCAGGAAAGGAGAAAGATCAGAAAAAAGAAAGCGATGCCCGCAAGAATCGGGAGATAAATCTTATTCTTTGCTCCAAAGATCACAGGGACTTTAATTTCATCAGCGATAGCAAAGGTCGGCATATAGGTTTCTGGATCCCGTTTCAGAAAATCAAAAATCAGGTGCTGTCCGGGCTCAAGGCCGGTAGTGAACGTGGACCAGGAAACCGGGGTCTGGGCGGGAACGGGCGGCAGGAGCTTGTGGAAGCTTCCGTCCTGAGCGAGCTTTGAAAGATTGGGAAGCTTTCCCTGCTCCATATACTGGGTCAGGTAACCATGATCGACACCATCAAATCCAAGAATGATCATTCGTGGATGGTCGGGAGCGTCACCGGAGGCAAGTGCACTGACCAGAAATAGAAATATCAGGAATAATAAAGGCTTCTTCATGGGCCATATCATACTCGTTCTCTTACGAGACATCAACCTCACAGGAATGGAATCGGCCACACGGGGAATCGATCAGAGGATCGTTTGAAGAGCTGGAATCACTCCATTGAGGATTTCATCGGCAAAAAGCGTAAACCACACGGTCGTCCGATCCCGACCCAGGTCGGTAATCATCGTACGTTCTTCCTTAACGCTGAGAAAGAGGTTGACACGTGAGCGGTTGTTCATTCTCGTCCTGATCCCGGAAAAGAGGGATCGAGCAGCCGTCTCATTTCGGGCGGTAAAGCTGACAGCAAGGGCGATACCGTGAAAGGTGGGGGATTCAATTTCCCGTGCGGAAAGCATAGGCTGATCTGAAACCAGTTCCCTCAAGTCCAGGGACAGATGTCCCCGTTTCCCTCTGGGGATCAGGTTAAAGGCATGATGCTTAGATCCCTCCGCACCATATTCCAGGAGCTGAACGGTCTCGGAAACGAGAGCCTCTCGGGCTGAGCGGCCCCTGACGCTTGCACCCTGCAGAGATACAAGGGAGATGGCAGAAAAGGTCCGCATCGTTTCAAGGGGAAGAATCGGCTCAAGAAGCAGGATCGACGGATGAGGCAACCTGTATCTTCCATCGGTTTCCCGTGTCACATGAGGCATCCATAGCGCCGCATCCTCCGGAGGAGAGCCCGCACCCGCATAGATGTACAGGTGCCGATGAGGTTGTGGAGGGATCGCCGGGTGATCGGAGACATCCAGAAGAACATCATAATCCTCCGTATCAAGCTGTGAATGCGGGTGGACAATGCCTACCCCCTCCCCCACGGGTACCATGAGAGTCTCTTCGCTTTCTTCCGCCGCAAAATAGGTCATTGGCCAGGGTTCAAGGCGCCTCAACTCCTCTCCGAGGAGTGAGTCGGCACCGACCAGAGCGATATTACGATTCTTCTTTTGATTCATCGTTTAAGGAATTCCTCACGGGAAACAGCTTTCCCTTCAGCCAGAATACGGGACCTATCACAATGTAGATCATTAACAGGACGAACATGGCCTGAATGGGTTTATAGGCAATAATGACAAGAATCAACAGCATCAGGAGCATGGTATAGGTCGGCCGCATGGTCCGGACATCGAGCTGTTTAAAACTCGGGTACGGGATCGACGAGACCATAAGACAGCCGGCTCCGAACACGGCAAAGGGGAAGATGGGTGAGTTTTCCGGCATCAGGAGAATAAGAAAAACAACCAGTCCAGCTGCCATGGGGATGGGAAGTCCGACAAAGATAGAATGGTTCTGCTGACCGGAGAGAATATTGAAACGAGCGAGTCGGATGGCTCCGCATGCCGTATAAAAGAAGGCCAGCAGCCATCCCAGACGCCCCAGGGGCTGCAGGGCATAGAGATAGACAATCAGGGCAGGGACAAAGCCAAAGGAAACGACGTCCGATAAAGAGTCAAGCTCCTTGCCGAAATCGGTCTGGGTCTTGGTCATCCGTGCAATTCTTCCATCCAGCATGTCCAGAAAACCCGCAACAAGAACCAGATAGGCTGCGGAGACATACTTCTCCCCTACTGCATTGATGACGGCAAAAAAGCCGACAAACATGTTCGCCAGCGTAATAAAACTGGGAAGAACGTATACGCCCCGACGGCGTTTACGGCCAGAAAGCGAGTACCGACTGACCCGCACGGACTCTGTCTCCTTTTTTAACCTGAATCGTTACATCCGGAGGGAGAAATACCTCTACCCTGGATCCGAATTTAATCAGTCCAACCGGACTGCCCTGCTTCAATTCATCTCCCGCCACGGGATAAAAGACGATTCTTCTTGCCAGGATTCCCGCAATCTGCTTAAAGGCGATGCTTCCTTTTTCGGATGTCATTTCAACGTAGTTGGATTCATTGATTTCCGATGCTTGATCTGTTCCCGCACGTAATTTTTTTCCCCTCCGATAAAGGACTCTGGCGATCGTGCCTGTACTGGGAGACACATTGACATGAACATTGAAAACCGACATGAAAATATCAATTCTCTTCGAAAAGGGTGAGTCGTCGATATCCCGGATTCCCAGAACCGTCCCATCGGCAGGGGAAAGAACCAGGCTGGAGTTTTCAGGAACAGGCGGAGCCGGAAACCGGAAGAACCATACGAAAAAAAGGGTAAGAATCCCAATGGGAATCGCGGCGACCCAGACGTTCAGCAGGGCGCACACAATTGTCAGCACCAGAGGAGGGAGAATAAAGGGAAGGCCCTCGGAAACAACAAAACCGATCTTCTTCAACAGGGCTGTATTGTACCACAGGAGGAAGGAGCCATTTGGCACTCAGGGGATTTCATTTTCCGGATCTGATTGTGAAAACCGGGCAAGCATTACGTACGCATCGGATCCATCATCGTAATACCGTTTTCGGATATGGAGGATTTCAAAATTCCAGGTCTTATAAAAATTCAGAGCCGGAACATTTGTCGTACGGACTTCAAGCGTTACTGTGTCGATTCCCTGTTTCAGGCAGAATCGCCGAAGATCTTCCATCAGAAGGTGGGCATACCCCTTCCTCTGGAAATCTGGATGGGTGGCGATTTTTGAAATATGGATTTCCGGAACGATGAAGTAGGAAAAGAGATATCCTATGACCATGCCCCCAAGGTAAAGCACGCGTAAAAACCGTCGGGGAGCTGATAGTTCCTGCTCAAAGAAGGATCTTTTCCAGGGGCAGGGAAAACAGATCCTTTCCAATTCCGTAATGGCATCCAGATGTTCCGGCTTTACCGGAAGGATCAGGGGGATAGGGTTATCTTCCGCGTTCTGCATCGGAGACACCTACATAGACAGGCTGGATAGGAGGAAGAGAGGGATTACCCCTGAGGCCCATTCGGATCAAAGCCTCTGCGACTGTCATGACCGGAGATGGAAATGTCACGCTTCCCGGTAGTTCTTTTACGAGACAGGGGGGAGTGATCACGTGATCCTTTTCATGAGAAATCTGGTACGCAGCATAGTAGTACTCTCCTCCGTACGCCGGCATGGAGACGTGAACATCGCCTTCGACCTGGGCCGCATGGGCAAGAGCCAGAAGGGTGTGTACCGGATAGAGTGAGACACCGGCGGTATAGTAGAATCCCAGTGCGGTGGCGATTCCGATGCGGACCCCGGTAAAGGAACCTGGCCCTACCGTGAAAATCATTGCTCTGATGGCCTTTTCCTTGATCGATTCCTGGCCAAGCACGTCGAGCAGACCCTCATAGAGGGATCGGTTACCCTTCAACGGGCCTTCCCGGGTCCACACGCGATCTGCGGACGAGACGCTGATCGTTTTCGTACAGGTGTCAAATGCTACAATCACGGGCCTATTGTACACGAGGGATCCGTACGCTACACTCTTGGTCATGGAACACATACCTGATGCATTGAAAGATCTCACCCCGGAAGAACTGTCAGCGTGGCTCCTTGATGCTGCCAGGCTGTGGCTGGCCCATGATGGTTTATGGTTTCAGGCCGTGGAGCAGCAAAGCAGCATGGAAGAAGCCATCACTGCGGACACGGAGGCCTGGCGGAGGTTCTCCCCCATCGAGGCCAGGAGGATCCGTGAGCGGCTCGGTCTTGAGGAAAGATGCGGGTTGGAGGGCCTTGCCCGTGCACTTCGGGCCAGGCTGTACAGCCTGCTGAATGAAGATGATATGACCCTCACCTCCAAATCCCTGGTTTACCGAATGAAACGCTGCCGGGTTCAGGAAGCACGCCGGCGAAAGAATCTCCCGGACTTCCCCTGTAAACCGGTGGGAATCGTTGAATACACAACCTTTGCTCAGACAATCGATCCGCGCATCCAGGTCCGGTGCGTCACCTGCCCTCCCGACCCCACACCTGATGACGCATACTGTATATGGGAGTTCACGCTGGAATAAAGTGTTTTTTCACCAGATTATTAATAAATCGGGCGGGACAGTTGTCCCGCCCTTTTATGGATCAGAACCAGTGCTGTGTTTATCGGGCGTACAGCATATCCTCAAACATATCATCCGTAATCGGAGTTTTGAGGCACTGCGCTGCATACGAAGCAAGAAGGGGATCGCTGACTGAAGTGAGTTCCTTAAGGGTATCCCGTGCCCGTGTCCTCGCATCTCCGGACCCTCTCTCCGCCAGGGTGTGCAGGGCCAGGATGGCTTCTCCCCGAAACCTTCGATCGGGAGAGGTTTTGGCAGTACGAATAATATCGTCCACCTTGCCTTCCGTCATTCTTACCATCTTCTTCTTATTCGAATCCGGGTCGAGGTATTGAGAGAGGTCCAGGATGGTGATGCGGTCCGAGGTCATCAGGCGCTGAGGTGCGACTTCCCCGAGTACGACAGATGCCAACAGAGCCAGGTCACTGTCCCCCATCTTTTGCGCCCGCTCATAGATTCCCCGTGCTCCCAGATGGATGCAGGCCAGGCCGACAAGATCGTTGATGATGAAAAGATCATCCTGGCGCAGGAGCCGGCCTATCCGAATCGCCCGGCGGAAATCCTCAAGTGCCGAGGAATCATCGGACGAATCTGCTCCCCGTGCGCACCAGGAGCGGGCCAGGGTGAGGGGGAAAAGAAGATTGGGAAGGCGTGAGTCGAGTCCCTCCATCGGGAAGATATCCGGATAGAAACGCATTTCCGCCTGATCGCACCATACTTCAGCCTCCTTAAGAAGGGGATCATCGGGAGGCAGAACTTTTCCCCAATGATCTTTGCGAAGAATCAAGCGTTTGGTCATTTCTTTCATTTCACCATACCTGCGCCCATCGTCCTTGGTGAATTCCTTCAGCCACAGGGCTGCATTCACCGTACCTGTTCCCAGCGGCGCAAGAACATCGAGATCAGTTTGAAACCGTACCGGCCATCCCTGACTTTCCTGACAGGACCAGCAGGGTATCTCCAACGAGAGAGAATCAACGACCCGGGGTTCCGGGATAGCGGGCTGACCCGGGGAAGGAACGGGCAGCATAAGGCCTGCATATACATCCGGCTCCGAAGTTTTCTCAGATCCCCCAATGAAACGGGCTGCCAGAAGGGACCCCAGGGCTACGACGACAAAAATAGCACAGAGAACAATGATTTTATGGATTCGACTCGATTCTGTATTCATGAACGTGGCTCCTCTTTAGGAATGGCGGTCATGGTAGGTCCGCCGGTCATGGATCGCTCCTCCCCGGGGCTTTGAAATTCATTCAGAGAGGGAAGGTGCCTGAGATCGATCGCCGGAAGGGAAGCGATCTCAAGGAGATCCTGGTTGATAAAACTGGCGCGTTGGGAGGGCTCTGTACGCGCCGTACGTTGGGATGGTCCATACGTCATGAAGAGATGACCGGCCACGAGAAGAAGGAACGTCGACACCCACGCAACACGAAGGGGACGGCTGAAGAAAATGCGATCCCAGACCGTTTCCGCAGCTGTGTTTTCCCAGGTTTGAATTACCGATTTCATGACCCTCTGTTTCAGATCGGGCGGAGGTTCCGGTAATTTCAATCCTGGAAAAAGGTTTTCACGATCACGATCGGTATTCATGATGTCACCTCCAAGAGTTGTCGCACACGCTTCATCGCAAGCCGGCAGCGGCTCGCTGCAGAGAAAGTCGGAATCCCCGTGATGCGACCAATTTCCGCAAAGGTAAATCCTGTCAGGTACCGGAGAAAAAAGGCCTCCCGCACCTTTGGAGAAAGTTCCGAAAGGAGACGGGAAAGTCCTGCCGTCTCCCCTGCGGCTTCCAGCCTGTGTTCTGCAACGGGGAGAAGCAGGGCATGGTCCAGGGATGTCTCCCGGCGCGTCCGGCGCCTTCTCGTGATATCGATGGCGACCCTGTGGGCAATGGTCATGATCCAGGCACGCGGTGATGCAGGGAAAACCTTTCTACGGAATGCCATGGTCATCCGAATGAAGGTTTCCTGCACGACATCTTCAGCATCATGTTCATTCCCTGTTCTCCACAGAGCCAACCCGAAAATGTCCCCGGCCGCCAGGTCGTAGATCTCCCCGATTGCCTCCATACGTCCTTCGGAAGCCCGGATGCACAATTCCTGCAGATGCAGATCGTTCCTGGAATTCATGACATCAGGTTCTTCTTCATGGGCAATGGCGGAGTTTCGGGTCATGCTCTTCACAACCTATACGACGCACGATCCGGAACATTTTGTCACTCACTCCATCGACTTCGGAATGGTAAGAAAAATCACCACCAGGGCCGAAAGGGCAAGAATGGCGCCCGTGACGAAGACTCCATCGGTTCCCATTACGATGGCAACCATGCCCATGAGTACCGGGCCTATGGTCTGTCCGATCCGGATCACCATTCCATTCACAGACATAAAGGCACCCCTGTATTCAAGGGGCGCCATCCCGGTAAGCAGCGTCATGATCACGGGGAGGTTAATTCCATGTCCCAGTCCTGCAATGATCACGGGAACAATGAGCCATGAGGGTGAAGGCATGAGGGGGATCAAAAGAAGAGCGGCTGCATAGTGGATGTAGGCAGTGATAATCAGTGTTCTACCCCGAAAATGGTGAATCAGCCACCCGATTCTTGTAGATGAAAAGATGGTCACCACGGACATGGAAGACATGAGAATCCCTATAAGCAGAGGAGTGGCAGAAAAACGCTCTGACATCAGAATCGGGAAATAGGTAAGATAGGAACCAAAGAGGATGATGAAGGTAACCAGAGCTGCAGAAAAGAGACCGATGACCTCCTTTCTACGAAACGTCGCGAAGGCTCCTTTCAGGTAATTCCCCATCGACATCCCCCCCCCGGGTTCCGGGTTCTTCAATCGAAAGATCACGGCAATTCCTACCGGAAAAGCCAGCAGGGGAAGGAGAAAGGGATAATGCCATCCAAACATGGCCATTGCTCCTCCAATGGCGGGATAGCTCGCCGTACCTGCACTCAGCACACCTGCGTTATAGCCCATGGCGATGGCTCTGCGCTTTCCCTCAAAGAGATCCCCTATCAATGTGGCATTGAGCGAACCCAGCGACGCAGCTCCGACCCCCTGAAAAAACCGCAGGGCAAGCAGGCCGGGAAAGGTTTGAGCAAAGTAGCAGGCTCCGCCTGCGATGGAAAAGAGGAAGAGAGAAGGTACGAGTATGGGTTTTCTCCCAATCCGGTCGGCCAGGATCCCGAAAATAGGCGTAAGGATAATGCCGGGAAGCGAAAAGAAGCTGATCAGAAGGCCGATCCTGGCGGTTGAAATACCAAGCGTTTCCGCCATTCTGGGGAATGCTGGAGTAATGCTGGACACGCCCAGGACGGCCATCAGGGTAATTCCAAATACGATGTGCAGGTTGGGGTCTCGAAGCAAGGGCGGTGAAAACGAGTCCGATGATCCTGCCTCTGCAGGAATTTGCTCCCGATTCAAATTCACGCTTGAGACGACCCGGGGGATTCCGTCAATGAATTTTTAGCAGCCGGGTCTGGAATTCCTCCGACTGGATGATCTTTATTACGACATCGGCATATTTTCTCTTTTCAATTTTCGACAGGTAATCACGGACGCCGGCCGAATCCGGCTTCCGGTTCAACAGCCCCACATAAATGGTATCAAGCAGCTTTGTTGCACTCTTTCCCCTGATTCGAGAATTGAATTCGCCACTCTTAAACATCGATTTCACCTGTTCCTCCAGCCTGCCTCGCTGGACCTCCATTACCGCCGGTGTAAAACCGGAGGAATCGGGGTCCCGCTCCAATATGGCCCGGTAAAGGCATGTGACGATATATTCAGATTGTTTGGCCGAAAACTCCTGCAAACCCCGGATGTCAAAATCTAAGTCCCACTCAAAATTCAGGTTGCCGGGCATCCAGAAGGTAACGGACACCTTTCCTTTTCGTCCTTTGGATTGCAGGGTCACCCGGTTCGTGGCAATCTCCACAAGCTGAAAGTAATCATCAAAGGACCATCCTCGTTCGATCTGAACAGTAAAACGATCTTCCGGAAAGTCATATCCGCGCTGATCGATCGCTCGAAATTCTATGGCAACTTCCTTCCCCATGGAGACTTCGATTCTCGATCCCGGATAGACGGACTTCCATTCCCCTCCCTCAACGGAATAGGCCATTTTCACCCCGCATACGACCGGGCGTGTCCAGGAAGAAAAGCAATCCTGGGTTTCAGCCTGAACCGGGACAGACAACAATGAGATCATGAAACCTGTGCAAAGGATAAAACGGATCTTATTAAACATGGCCGCCTCCTGAATGGAATTCCATCACAGTAATATTGTACACGCAAAGGACCAGGTGTGGTCCTTTCCTCTCAGCTCCCCCTGGATGCGTTGACGGCTCGTTTCCGGGCCCAGGACCGTATAGATTTAATCTGATCATCCATCGTGGTGGCCAGGGGGATGATGTGATGGATTTCCCAGTACAGATCATCCTGAGTCATTTCCCTTCCTTCCGCGATGGATGCGGCAAGGGCTGAAACCACGCACTGTTCAACCTCGGCGCCGGAAAAGTTTTTCGTCGCCTGGGACAACGTTATAAAATCAAATTTGGCAATATCGAGCCCGCGTCTCAGGAGATGGACCTGAAAGATTTCCTTGCGCTCTTCGTCGGAAGGAAGATCCACAAAAAAGACCTGGTCAAAACGGCCGCGGCGGATAAGTTCCGCGGGGAGCAGATCGATCCGATTTGCCGTCGCTGCTACAAAAACCAGTTCCTTTCTCTCCTGCATCCATGTCAGAAAGTGAGCGAACACCCGTGCAGAGGTAGAGGTATCGGCCTGGGCGGAAATTCCCATTTCGATTTCGTCCAGCCAGAGAACGGCGGGGGCCACGGACTCCATGAACCGTAGCGCCTCATGGAAAACTCGCTCGGCATTCCCGTGTCTTTCGGAAAAGACAAGATTCATGTCAAGTTTAAAGAGAGGCAATTTCCAGATGTCAGCAATGGCTTTCACGCTGAGGCTCTTTCCGCATCCCGAAATTCCCATCAGAAGCAGACCCCTGGGCATAATGGTAGATTCGCCCCTCAGGTAGGAACGGATGAATCGTTCCCTCATTCTGAGCCATTCCTTGAGGTTATCCAGCCCTCCGATTTGTGCAACACCGGCCTTTACGGGGATCGGTTCCACGACTCCGCCTGCACGCACCAGTGTGATCTTTTCCATCATCAACACATCGAGCAGGTCTCCCGGTGTCACCTTTGTCAGAGTTCGGCGAGCATGGGATAGGGCAAAATCAACTTCACGTTCGGTCAGTCCCTGTAGCAGCGCCGCGCCATGGTCAAGCAAATCCGGGTCGGAAGGCAGCTGAATCTCATTCAGGAAGGGTTCCAGCTTTTTGCGGAGAAAGGAGGCGTCAGGTGGAGGAAGAATCAGAGACTGAACATCTCTCTTCAGGACTTCAGGCAGGGAAAGGTAACTGGATACCAGAAAAAGAAATGAATCCTTTCCGCGCCTCATCATTGAAAATTCCTTGACAGCCCGTAAAAAGGCCGGGTTCCTGTCCGAGAGGTAGGGATCGACGTCATACATCACTAAGGCAAGGGGCGCTTTCTGCTCTCGGATGTGATTCATGGCCGCCAGCGGATCTTCCGTTCCATCGATAGCCTTACCCTCGATGACCAGTCCCCGGGAGGCACTCCAGGTGAAAAGAGGCCACTGTCGAAGCATCTGTTCCAGTATGGAGAGAAAGCGCTCTTCTTCTGTTGTCTCAATCGCAATGACGGGGGTTTTCAGAAGAATAAGGGTCCGAAGATCATTAAGAAAGGTCATGGTGCAAGCTTATTTGAAATCTTTGTATTCCCGGGCCATCTTCTGAAGGGCATCGTTCACCCGGGCATAGAGAGTGGAGCGGGGGTAACGTCCGTCCCGGTCTGGAGTACCCACCCGCATACCGGTAAGGATCTCCGCGGCCTGCGTCACGTGATCTACGGCATAGATGTGAAAGGTTCCCTCATCCAGGCTTTCCAGAACCTCCTGGGACAGTACAAGGTCCCGGACATTGGACTCCGGAATGATCACACCCTGGGTCCCGGAAAGTCCCTTTTGCTTGCAGACCCGAAAGAAGCCCTCGATCTTTTCGTTCACACCGCCGATCGGCTGGGCAACTCCCATCTGGTTCATCGAGCCGGTGATGGCAAGATCCTGGCGCAGGGGAATATCGGCAATGGCAGAGAGGAGAACGCAGGTTTCGGCCATGGAAGCACTGTCTCCATCAATACCGCCATAAGACTGCTCAAAACAGAGGGATGCATGCATGGACAGGGGTTTATGTCGGGTAAAGACACCCCGGAGATACCCGGTAATAATCATGGTGCCTTTGGTAAAAACATTTCCCGCCATATCGGATTCCCGCTCGATATTGACAATCCCCTCCTGTCCCAGCGACACCTGTGCCGTCAGTTTGGCAGGCGCTCCGAAACGGTGGTAGCCCAGATCATAGACGGTGAGACCATTGATCTGGCCCGTAGCTTTTCCCGTGACGGACACCATGAGGATCTCGTCCATAAAATTCTCATGGATCTTATCTTCCACGTGACGATGACGGTCATCACGCGAAGATACAGCCTGCCGAACATGCCGATCCGTAATATTCTTGGATCGACTCTGCCTGGCCCAGTAATTGGCTTCTCGCATGATATCGGCAAGATGATCGAATCTCGTAGAAAGCCTGTCTCTTCGTCCCGCTTCCCTTGAGGCGTACTCCATCAGAGCAAAGACGCCGCTCTGGGAAAAGTGAAGAAGCTCCTCTTCGTCAATAATTTTTCGCATCAGGTGAATGAAGCCGGCGGTATTTTCCGAATTCATCGTCATTTCGCGGTCAAATTCAGCAAGAATTTTGAAAATCTTTTTAAAATCTTCATCCCATTGGTAAGCCATGGTGTAAGCCCATTTCTCACCAATAAGGATCACCTTCACTTTGAGGGGAATCGGTTCAGGCTTCATGGCAATGGGATTGATCAGGGAAAAGGTGTCCACGGGAGAAATGGTCAGGGTGGCATGCCTGAGCATCCTCATGAGAGTGGTCCAGACTCCTCCAGGCTCTGAAATCAAATCCATGAAATTGAGGACCAGGTATCCACCATTGGCCTGGAGAAGTGAACCTGCACTGATATGGGTAAAATCGGTATGGTACTGATTTTTCCCCAGTGCAACCCGTTCAATCGTACCAAAGAGGTTCTGGTAAGAGGGGTGAGTCTCCATCACGATCGGACGTCCCCTGGACTTCGAATTGTCCACCACCACATTGACCCGGTAGCGAAGAAAGGGGTCCTTAATCGAATTGATCAATTCCTTTTCTTTTTCTTTCTCTTCCTCAACAAAAAGATCCAGATTCGAGAGTATGTCTTCCTGGACATCATTCAGATATTTGCTGACCCTCTCCCCCTCAAAAACGGCTCTCATCTCTGAGAGAAGTTCTTTGATTGTGGGAAGAACAAAATTCTGCTGCAGCTTGATAAGCTTATCCTGAAATTCCGCCTGGATTGTTTTGATATGCTGGTACACTCCTCCCATCTCTTCGATCAGCTCGGAATATTCCTTTTGCAATTCCTCCATCTTTTCTCTGGTAATCGCTCCCTGTTTGAGAAGGTCATCCAATTCCCCCGCGGGGACTGGCTTCCCATCGATTACCGGAAGGAGGTCGGGTTTGGAAACCGGTCCCATCTGAATCTGAACCAGTGAAAAACCCTTTTCGGATATTCGTTTTTCGTACTCAGTAACGGCATCTTTTTCCATTTTGCGATACCGTTCTGCAAGCCTTGCTTTGGCCTGTTGATAGGGTTCAGAAGTGAACAGGCTCGGCAACGCGCTTCTCAGGGAACGAATCAGAGAAGACATCTCATCCTGAAGACGTTTTCCCTTTCCCTGATCGAGATGGAGGGCCAGGGGCTGATCCTGATCTTCAAAGTTGAAGACATACACCCAGTCCCCGGGATTGGGTTCCTTGGAAGCGATGGTGGATACCATGGAACGGATGGTTGTCATCCGTCCGGTGCCCGACAGGCCCGTAACGAATATGTTGTACCCATCATGGTCGATTCCCAGCCCCAGCGTGATCGCACGCACGGCCCGCTCCTGCCCGACAATATTCAGGGTAGATTCAATTTCTTCTGTTGTCTTGTGCGGAAAGGTGTCTTTCGAGCATTTCCATGCAAGATCTGAACGTTTTAATTCATATTTCTTCCTGGCCATGGAGGCATCATATCAGAATCGAACCTGTGGTGCCATGGAGCCAAATGTGGTTGACCCCTGTGCTGTGCGAGAGTACCATACCGTTGTGGCTTTCACGTTAGCGGTATCGATTCTGGATTCAATGGATCGCCTGAGCCGCCTTCATCCTTATCTTCTCGAAGGTCTCCTTGTGGCCGTAAGTGTGACAGAGCAGAGACTCTGGCTGCTTGATTCATCCAGGCAGGCGGAAGTTTCCTATCCCGTATCTACCGCTCGAAAAGGTACCGGAAGCAAAGTCGATTCATTTCAGACTCCCCTGGGACTCCACCGGATTTGCAAAAAGATTGGCCACGATGCCCCTTCAGGAACCGTTTTCAAGGGGAGGATTCCAACGGGGGAATGTGCACCCCCGGTAACGGATCCGGATAAGGCGGATATTGAGGAAGACCGCATAACTTCAAGGATTCTATGGCTGGAAGGTCTGGAGCCAGGAATCAACCGCGGACCCGACATTGACACGATGAAGCGATATATTTACATTCACGGAACGCCGCAGGAAATTCTCGTAGGGCAACCCTGTTCCCACGGCTGTATTCGCATGAAAAATAAAGACATCATCGATCTGTTCGATCGCGTGTCCGAAGGAACCCCCGTCATCATTGCTGTCTGACCCCTGGTTCCATTGACCGACTGTTCATCCCATGGGATAATCCCAGTGTGAACAGGGAACTTGCCCTTGAAATCCTCGAGGCGATCCCCATCGGGCTGGCGATCATTCGAAAATCGGACCGTGAAATCATATGGGTCTCGTCAAGACTACGGGAACTCTTTCTGGAGAGAGGCGAACCGGTTGGACGACGGTGTCACGAATTTTTCCTTCAACATGAAGCACCCTGCCCTGATTTTCTCTGTCCCATCCATCATCACGGGACCTCCTTTCATGACCTGAGACACGGTGTGGCCGGGGTCGTACCAAGGGTCCAGGCATCCCCCATTAACAGCGACTATTACCTCTACACCATGACTGAAGAAACGGAACTTTTCAGGCGGATTGAATATTTTAAGACCCTGCTGACTATCAACCGGTATATTCATTCGACTCTCACCCTGGACGAGATACTCTCGATTGTTCTCCTTGGAATCACGGCTGGAGAAGGCCTCGGTTTCAACCGGGCCTTTCTCTTTTTGCCTGATCCCGAAGAAAAATTTCTCCGCGGGCACCTGGCCGTAGGCCCCCGCGACGCGCAGGAAGCCGGAAGAATCTGGGGAGAAGTTACAGCCATGAACCTTTCCCTTGAAGCTATCCTGGAACGATTTCCTCGTGCCCATGAAGACAATGACATTCTGATTCAATGGATACGGAATCAAGTATTCGATCTGAACGACATGGAGAATCCTCTTGTACGAATCTACCGTGAAGGATCGGCTCTGGAAATCATCCAGCCACCCAATCCCGTCCTGAGTCTGTTTGAATCCCCCAGGGCGGTCGCGGGCGCCCTCCACTTCCATGGCATTTCCCATGGGGTCTTCTTTGCCGACAATCGATTTACCGGGTCCAATTTCACAGCGGACACCCTTGAATTTTTGGAGGTAATCTCTCTTGAGGCCGGGGCAGCCATGTCCAACAGTACTCTCTACCAGGAACGTGAACGGGCCCTGACGGAACTTCAGACCAGTCAGCAAAAACTTGTCGCCGCCGAACGCATGTCAGCCCTGGGTGAAGTTACGGCAGCCGTCGCCCATGAAATCCGGAACCCCATCGTCACGCTTGGCCTGATTCTGAAAAACCATAAGCGGGTATGCGGCAGGGAGGACACTTCCGATATCGATGCAATGCAGCAGACCCTTCTGGGCCTGGAAAGGTTGCTGAAAAATTACCTTCTCCTTTCCTATAAGCCCGAGATTAGCCGTGAAAAGCTGGATCTCACACAATTTCTTTCGAGCATTATCCGTCTCATGAGTCCGGAAAGTGAATCCAGGAAGGTGTCGGTAGCCTTTTATCCCGATTCTGAACCCATTACGGTGATGTGGGACGCTGTGCAGATCCAGGAGGTCTTTTTGAACCTCTTCGCGAATGCCTATGCAGCCATGCCTGAGGGTGGAACCATTACCATTTCAACCCATGCAGTGGAAGGAGATCGGGTCCGGATTACATTTAGTGATTCCGGGTCAGGGATACCTTCCCATGTGAGGGACCGGGTTTTTCAACCCTATTTCACAACCAAGACGACAGGGACAGGAATTGGTCTTGCCCTGTCAGCCCGGGTGGTCACGGACCATGGAGGCCAGATCTGGCTTGACGATGTGGAACAGGAAGGAACGACCTTTATTCTAGAAATACCAAGGGGGGAACAATGAGCATGGATACGGTCACATATATCCTCTCCGGTGGCGTTGGGGAACGGCTCTCCCCGCTGACCCTGTCGAGAAGCAAGCCCTCCGTTCCCTTTGGCGGAATCTATCGCCTGATCGATTTCACCTTGACCAACTGCACACGCTCGGATCTCAGAAGGATATACCTTCTGACGCAATACCGGTCCGAATCTCTCCAGCGTCATTTGAGTTCAGGATGGAATTTTTTCAACACACAGATGGGTGAGTTCATCCTTCCTCTTCCTCCCCAGATGCGTTTTGGTGAGCAATGGTACCAGGGAACAGCCGATGCGATCTTTCAAAATCTATACGGTCTCCAGCGTGACAAACCCGCTCGGGTGTTGATCCTGTCCGGGGATCATATCTACCGCATGGACTACCGAAAGCTCATGACCTTTCACCTTCTTCGCGTTGCAGAAATATCCATCGTCACCTTCCCCGTTGCTATCGAGGAGGCCAAACGATTTGGATGTGTGGAAATCGATGACGATGGAAGAATCATAGCCTTTCATGAAAAACCCTCCAATCCGCCTCCCATCCCGGGGGATCCGACAAAAGCCATGGTAAATATGGGGGTGTACCTGGCGGACACGTCGGTATTAGCCCATCTCGTTTCCGAAGATGCAAGAAACAAAGATTCTTCTCACGATTTTGGAAAAAACATTTTTCCCAACGCTGTGAAGCACCATGCCATCTATTCGTTTCCCTTTCCGGAAGGATGTCCCGATGATCCCCCCTTCTGGATGGATGTGGGAACGGTGGACAGTTACTACGATGTCAGCATGGACATGCTGGATGGTACAGGTTTTCGACTGCATAACTCCGAATGGCCCGCTCACACCTATTTTCAACCCTCCGCACCGGCTCACATGAATGACGCACGGATTGATCGCTCCCTTGTCTCACCGGGATGCACGTTAACCGGATGCACTCTTTCCCGTTCGATCCTGAGTCCCGGCGTTACAATCGGGAAAAATACCGTCGTTGAAAATTCCATTCTCTTTGATGGTGTCGAGATAGGATCCAACTGTCATGTAATGGGCGTGATAGCGGACAAATACAGCCGCGTCCCCGATGGGACATCGATCGGTCCGGATCCTTCTTCTGGACCACCCCACTTTTACGTTACGGCGAAGGGTGTGAAGGTTTTGAAGCGCGGGGTCGATCTCGGCCGTCTCCAAGAACCCGACGAATCGTATCCTTAAGCTCCGTGAGATCGGCGGACTTCACCACATAAGCATCCGCGGCCCAGCTGAGAAAATTATCCTGATATGTCGAATAAGCGGTATAAAGAATCACAGGTACCGTGCGGTCCTTGGAGAGAATTCGTCCCATCGTTTCCAGACCATCCATTCCCGGTAGATAGATATCAAGGATGACAAGGTCATAGGTATTGTCTGCGGAAGTAGCCAGAGCGTCCTCGCCGGATGTTACCCAGTCCACCTCGTATCCGGATTCCCGAAGTTCCTGGGAACATAGTTTTCCCTGCCACATTTCGTCTTCTACAAGAAGGATTTTTCCCATATCGTCCTTTCTGATTCATGCATGCAGTCACTGTACCATACGCACGAATCACGGCTGCATTCAGGCCCTTCCGGATGTCCGAAACACGGCTCGTGCCCGTCCTTCAGCTGAATATACCGGATCAGATCACCCTTGGAGACTCCGGGTTCAACCCTGATTCCCGATATTCGAGCACGGCTGACGACAGCATCATAATCCATGGAGAGCCACCCCCATTGCAGGGAAATCATGACAGGAAACCTCTGCTTTTACAATGGGGGTCTCCCGCTTTCTTGTCAAGGGGAGATGGTTCAGAGTGTTATCGAATGGGAAAGATACCAAAAATGACGGCGGACCAGATCGCGTGGGATACGGTCACAAGCATGAGATCACGGTTCCAGGCATAGATGGCCCCCCAGAAGGCTCCTGCCACCAGTGCTGCAAGAAAGAGCATGGGATTCAGTGCGACAATGTGAACACTGCCGTATAAAAGAGTGGCGGCGATAAATCCGGCAGGCTTACCCCATCGATCCATAAGGCGATCCTGGAGAAAGCTTCTCCAGAAAATTTCCTCCCCGGGTCCGGTAATCAGAAGAAGGAGCATAAAGATGAGGTAGGGTGGCGTCCCCGTTCCCATGTCATAGATTCCCCCGACATGCCCCTTTGCACCCGGAATAAGAAGAGGAGCGATCTGATGGCCAAGCCAGAAGATTCCGTAGAGGAGTGCAGCTGAACCAAGCCCCAGCCATAGAGATTTCCATCGAAATCTGAAACGTGGCCTCTGAAATATTAAGGAGTACGCAACAACCAGACAAACAGAACCGCAGATTTTGTACCAGAAGTTCCCCCACTCCAATGCAAAGGAAAAGAACCAGGCCAGAGCCGCCAGGATAACTCCTCCCGTTATCATATGGGAACGACTGTCTGGAGGATTAAGCCTCCGATGAGCAGGACTCCAAATGCAGTATCAAGTTGTGCAGTGATCGCATCGGCAGCCTCCGGAACCTTCCTGGCAAATGATCTCAGAAGGCTTACAGCTTTGGGAAGGGATAAGAGGACAAGAAGGCTCCAGGGGGAAACAAGGTTTAGAAGAACCATAAGAACCATGGAAAGATAGGCGGCCGCAATGAGTCCCGTATAGAGAACCAGGCTCCCCTTTTCTCCCAGAAGGATGCTGATTGTCGTAATTCCCTGGCGGGCATCATAGGCAATGTCCCGCGTATTGTTGGCGAGGAGAACCAGAGCGACGAGGGCTCCGAAGGGAATCGAAAGGTAGAAAGCCTCCAGTGAAAATACATTTCTCTGAACAGCGTAGGCGCCCTCCACCATGAGGGGGCCCCACATGAAGGCAACGGACAATTCGCCAAAGGCTTTGTATTTGTACTTCACGGGCCCCGCAGTATAAAAAACGCTGGCAAGAAAACCGATAAGCCCCACCCACAGAACCAGGATGGAAAAGGTCACCGCAAGGAATACTCCGATCGCAATCGTGACACCGTACAGGACCATGGCCTCAGTCAGCAGTTGCCCGGGCGTGAGCAGTTTTGCAAGAATTGGATGGGGTCGATAGCGTGCGGTCGGTGAATCCGGTTGATCTACCGCGTAGCATGTATCAAAGTAGTCGTTGAGGACATTGGTGGCCGCGTGAAAAGCCACAATCCCCAGAACGACGAGGCCGAAAGCCACCCAGTGCATGGGGCCGTGAGAGGCAGCAACAAGCGTTCCCACCGTGACGGAAATGACTGACATGGGAAAGGACCATGGTCGTGTGGCGATAAAGTAATCTTTAACGGACGGCACGATAAGCTCCTTACTTCGGAGGTGATTCGGAAGACGCTTCCGACATTTTCAACCCGCGGAGTGAATCCTCTATTCCCTTCCAATCTGATCGATTCACTTTCCGGAGACCCGGGCGATCATCCACCTTCATAAGAACGGCATCACTCCTTCCGTCTGCCTTCACCCGGCTGACTGAAGTGGAACCGCCATTCCAATCCAAAATCAGTGTCGAAGCCATCTCCCGCCCTGCGTCCTCCCCTGCCCTGCCCCCGTCCTCCAGGCCGGCAAGTGCATCCACAATGGAATCCACGGAATTCTGGGGTTCAATTGGTTTCCCCTTTATCATCCAGGTGTAGGTTTCAGGATCCTTACTCAGCGCAAGGGTCTCTTCCGGGGAGTGGAATGTCATGCCTGTAAGGGACCAGCGTTCAAAAACAAGGAGTTTTGGATCGACGAAGTCCTTTGCGTCTGCTGCAAAGGTTTCCCAGACCTTATCATTGCAGTAATATGCGTTTCTGCCGTACAGGATACAGAACCTCTGATTCAGGTCTTCCCTGGCCCGATCAACAGAAAAGGAGACGACCGGACTCCCGTCCTCATTGACCATATCGATCTGATACCGGGGAGAATCAAGCCCCAGTTCATGGAGCCTGGATTCATCCGGAGCATCGATGAATTCTTCCGCTTTCAGGCCGAGAATCGCGTAGATCAGATCATTGACCTTTGTCCGTGCCGCACGATCTTCAAAAGGTGCCTTCAAATACCAGGCGGAATTTTTCTTCTCAAATCTCAATACGTCATTTTTCCGTTTGACATTCAAACCGGCAACGCGTGCAGCATCAAAGGCAAAGACGGTTCTTCTCCGAAAATCATTAACGGATTTTTCCAGAGCCAGGTAAAGGCTGTTAGGAACGATCGTGACGCCTTTTTGATCCTGGATCTTGATCGCGTAGTTGATGGAAGCGGGGATTCGAGCACCAACATCTACAACGAGGGAGCGATCCCCCATCCTGATTTTCAGGCTGAGCGCAGGATTCTCCAGACCATAATCCGAGTCAGCCGCATCCGGAAGATCCCGCTTTTTGGAAAGATTTTGAAGACTCGAAAGAATGCCCTGCACTGCAGAAGGATCTGCGGGAGCTTCGATCGGTGTCGTAATCCTCCATTCGCCATCTTTCTTCTCCAGAGCGTATGATCCTGTGCCTCGGGTCACTTCCAGACCCGTGATCGATTCGACATCCAGGGTAAAAACCTTCTTTTCCGCTTCCCTGCGTTCATCCGTAGTCTGTGTTTTACTCTCATACAGCATGATAAAGAGAAAGAGTGCGACGGTAAGGAATCCCAGAATCAACAGGGTTCGGATTCGCATTTACTTCCTCCTGGATCGCCAGACAACGACACCGATAATGATCCCCAGAAGAGGAAGCGCCAGTACCACGATCAGTACGATGGTACGGATCTGGGACCGGCTGATCTGGATGTGCGCCTGCTCCGGTCGTTTGGAAGGAATGGATATCAGGGATTCCCGCTCCGACAACCAGTGAATCGTGTTGACGGCAAAGTTGATGTTTCCAAGGTTGGGAACCTGATCGTTCGACATAAAGTCAGAGTCCCCGATCACCACAATACGGACATCCGGAGATTCCGGAGCTTCAGCCACGTCCTTCGATTCTTCTTCCATGCCTGGCGTCTGTTCCGTATTCTTCGTGGGCGATATGGCGACCCCCAGGGTGATGGGACCTGGATCGTCATTTTTATCCTGTTCGGCCTGCCCAGTCTTTAACAGGTCACCGATATTGGTTTCACCCCACCCCTGGTCTGTCGTCGTCATAAGAACAGAAACGTCTACGTTCTGAGATGGCGTGACCGTCTGAATGGCACGCATGACAGGAAAGATGCAAGGAATTTTCTGCATCTTATCCGTTATCGGATGAGATCGGTACGAGTCCACATAAATCGCTTCCGGCCCGACGAAGGGCAACATGCGGCCGGTATCGAGAACAACACTGGAAAGAAGCTTTACTCCGTACTCGAGAAGCAAGGGCTCGAGACCCAGGGGAACCAGATCGTCCCCTCTCTGGGGAAAAACGGGATCGGCAAGGACAAGAAGACGTCCTCCCCTCGCGAGGAAAGAACGGATCAATTCCATCTCGGGATCCAGCATTCGTGTTCGCGGGCCCGCGATGACCAGGACATCCACGTCGTCCTCGACTTTGTCCTGTCCCAGCAAGGCGATCGTTTTTGTGAGGTAATTTTCCTTTTCCAACTGGTCCTTGAGGGAAGAGAGTCCCGCACCCGTATAATCTTCAATACCCTTCTCTCCATGTCCAGCAAGGAAGGCAACCGTGACTTGATTCACATCGGTTACTGACAGGATCGCGGATGTGACGGCTTCCTCACCCTGAAACGCCTTCACGGTCGGTGGCTGCCCATATTGCATACCGCTGTAATCCATCTCAGCCAGGTCGTTTTTATAAACAAATTTTTTCCGGTCTCCTGAAGTGATAACCAGGAGGTTCTGCTGATTGATGCCATATTTTTCAGCTACATCTTTGACCTTAATGAGATCCTTTTCCGGATCCAGCATGTCCACAGAGATGCGGTCGGAGGCTGCACGATATCGTGTCATTAACTCATTCAACTGATCGTAAAGAGGGTCCAACGGATCGAAGAGGACATAAATGGTGACATCGCTGGAAAGTTCCTTCAGGATCGTTGTACTCTGGTCCGTGAGGCTGTAGACCTTTTCCCGTGTCAGGTCCCACCGTTTGTAATGACGTATGGAGAGATAGTTGACCATCATGACGAGGAGAAGGGAAAAGAGAAGGGTGAGCGTGAAAGTGCCGGTTTTTTTGATTGAGGATTTCACTGGATCACCTCCACTTTCTCACCGACAGCGTCTGGGCGGACAGAAAGAGAAAGAGCACCGTGAGAGAGATGCTGTAGACCAGGGCTCGGGAATCCACAATTCCCTTGCTGAAATCATCCATCTGCTGCCATAGGGTCACGTATTCCACAGCATCCCGCCATGCCTGTGTGGGAACCAGGTTGACCAGAAGACCCACCGAGAATAGAAAGATCAGAATCACGAAGGACCAGATGGCCGATACCACCTGATTTTTTGAAAAGGTAGAGGCGAAGATTCCTGCAGAGAGAAAGAGGGCTCCGTGAAGAATGATCCCGAGATATCCGGTGAAGACAGGCCCCAGCTCGACGGGGGTGTGCGTATGGATAATGATGACGTAGATCAGGGTGAAACTCCACAGAAAGATGTAATAGAGCAGTGAGGCAAAATATTTTCCCAGAATAACTTCCATGTCGGAAATGGGTGTGGTCATCAGAAACTCAATCGTGCCCGATCTTCGCTCTTCGGAAACCAGTCGCATCGTCAGGGCGGATACAACCAGCAGAATGAAGAGCCAGTAAAAGAAGGACCCTCCAAAAAAGGCCTTCAGGGGAGCCCCAGGCGGAACACCGGGTTGAGAAAGATAGGCCACAATGATGGAAAAAAAGTAGCCGTTCACAAAGAGAAACGCCGTAAGAATCACGTATGCGAGTGGAGAGGAAAAATAGGTCAACAGCTCCTTTCGCATGACTGCCAGCATTGCCTTCATGGTTCCACCTCCCTTTCCTCCCCGACCGGTTCCTGCGTGGTCAGACGGAGGAAGATGTCTTCCATGCTTACAGACTCCTCGCGGAGCCCGAGAAGGGTCCATCCCCGATCGACTGCGGTGGAGAAGAGTATTTCTCTCAGATCATGACCGGGAGCGGCTTCAATCGTGAAGGAAATCTCTTCCTCCCCCTCTATTCCCGGGGTCATCTTCGTTACGTTGGGAAGATCTCTGAGGACCGCTTCCGCCTTCTCTGCCGGTTTCTTCAGAGTGATCCCAAGGACCGGGTTCCCGATCAGGTGACGCTTCAGCTTCTCGGGGGTATCCTGCGCCAGGATCCTGCCTCGATCGATGATCATGACGCGGTTACAAACCAGCTCCACTTCAGGCAGGATATGGGTGGAAAGCAGGATGGTGTGGTCTTTTCCCAACTCTTTGATAAGGCTGCGGATCTTGATGATCTGGACCGGATCGAGACCCACCGTGGGTTCATCCAGAATCAGAACCTGTGGCCGATGGATCAGGGTGCCCGCAAGGGCGACTCTCTGCCGGAACCCCTTGGAAAGACTGCCGATGGGACTGGTCACAACGTCCTGAATCAGGCATTTCTCCACTACGTATTCAAGATTGTTCGCATAGGATTTCCCGGAGACCCCTTCGAGATCGGATCGGAAATGAAGATACTCATGAACCCGCATCTCGTTGTAGAGAGCCACATTCTCTGGCAGATATCCCAGGATACGCCGTGCATCCTTTCCATTGCGCCAGACATCATGGGTCCCGATGATTGCAGTCCCTCCTGTGGGAGGCAAAAACCCGGTTAGCATTCGTAATGTGGTTGTTTTGCCCGCACCGTTGGGTCCTAAAAACCCGACAATGTCCCCTTCACCCACGGAAAAACTCACATGATCCACGGCGGGCGAATCCACATAGACCTTGGTCAGGTCACGTGCTTCGATCATCTCCAAACCTCCTTGGGTCTGTGCATTGAGCGGATTATAATACCATAGTGATACGATTCCGATCCGTAAACCGTTGGTATCGTGAGCGTTTTGGTCAAAGGGTTCAGCGCCTTCCCCTCTATGGAGGCGCCACCTGCCCGAACCGCGACGGCACAAAAGGAACAGGAGGATGCCTGTACTGCGACAGCCGGGGTTCGGCCGCTGACCATCTGGACTTCACGGCAACCCTGACCCGGCAATTTGAATCGGGTGTCAGGGAGATAGAGAATCGATATAATGGATCCTCGATTCTCCTCTATTTTCAGCCCTTTTCAACCACCTACGGAGATCGTGACAATCTCGAGACCTTTCTGCGAAAGGTGTTGAAGGACGAACGGGTCCGTGGAGTCAGCCTGGCCACACGTCCCGACTGCCTGTCGAATACGTGGCTCGATTTTCTTGAAGAACTGGGCCGTCAAACCTATGTTGAGCTGGAACTGGGACTTGAAAGTGCCTCCGATGCCACCCTTTCGTTCCTGAATCGGGGACACTCCGTTTCTGACTTTACCCGGGCCGCAGACCTGGTTCGACAAAGAGGCATTCCCGTCATTGCTCATGCCATTCTCGGTCTCCCGGGAGAAGAAACAGGCGCGGCGGGAAAACTGGGCGCCCTTCTGGCGGGTCTGCCCCTTCATGGTGTGAAATACCATGCTTTCCACCTGATGGCTTCGAGTCCCCTCGCACGAATGCTGGGATTCAAGCGGGGCGACAAGCTCATGGGAGGAGAGTCTCTTTGTGCGGAAGGGATTCCAGCATTCAAGATCCTGACTCCGGAAAGCTACGCCGCCTGTCTAATCGAAGCCCTCCTCCCTCTTCCGCGGGACACTGTAATCTACCGTTTTACCGGGGAACGGTTCTCTGATGACATGGTTGGCCCTCTCTGGTTGCAAAGAAAATTACAGACCCGAACGGAACTCAAACGACGTCTCGAAACCGCCGGGATATCCATTGAATAATCAAGAAACCGTTACGGTTTCTCCATTCTTTCACCCTGTTTGTGTGGTATACTTCACGCATGGAAGACATTAAAGTCCTTAAAAAACTCCCTCTTTTCCACAACCTTGAGAATATGGAACTCGTAGAGGTTGCCAAGGCCGTTCATACCAAGAAGTTTTCTGCTGGAGATACGGTAATCAGGCAGGGGGAAACGGGAGGAGCTTTCTACGTTTTAAAAACGGGCACGGCTATCGTGTTTCTGGTGAAAGAGGATGGCCAGAAAAAACTCCTGGGTCGCTTCCAGCCCGGTGATTCCTTCGGAGAAGTCTCCCTTATCGACCGGGGAAGCCGATCCGCATCGGTAGAAGCGGAAAGCGATCTGGAACTCCTGACCATCAATCGGGAACGTTTTCAGGAGTTAATCAATCGGACCGATACGCTCTCCCTGAAGCTTCTCCATAACCTTCTTCACGACCTCTGCGACAAATTAAGGCGAACAAACCACTTTCTGCTTCTGAGCGAATAGTACTTCCCGGCGAAAGGGACCCGAAGGACAGCAGACTCTTTATCTGGACCCATATTTTTAAATTCCCACACTATCGAAATCCGAAAAACGAGCTGATAATAAGAGACTCTTCAGGGAGATGCACTCGCCAGATGTCTGAAATGAAGGGTTGTTTATCTCAAATTTACTCGTGCCGCTGTGAATAATTTAGTATACTGTCCCCGGAATGATGCTCCCACTGTATGTATCATACGCTGCATACCTGGAACCTGAACGGGAGGTAAAAATTGAATTGCGGAAACTGCGGAGCGGTGACCCCAAAGCATAATCAACGGTTGAAAAAGAAAAACAGGTTGCGTTGTCCATCCTGTGACATAGAACTCCTTATTCGTCGAATACATTCAGGGAAGTTCCTAATCTATTTATGTCGGTAATGATAATATTTTTCTTTCACGGGATTATTTCTCGTACCATTACCACCCTCGGGTATTTTTGTGTTCAGTTATTAGCGATGATAATGGCAATCGTTTCTGATCTAACTGAAGGGCATGAAGCAGTCCCCGCTAATCCTTCTTGGAAAACCAAAGAGTAAAGGAGGCTCTCTACCCTTTTCGGATGACGTTGCCCGGCAGATGGATTAAAAGTATCCAGACAAGGAGGTCAGGCAGACCGAAAAGTCACAGTTAATAAAAGCGGATCCGATGCCGATGGCGCCAGGTTTCTCCTGCGTCATGTAAAAGTAAGTGTGGTTACAGGATGGTAGCGCCCGTTTCGTTGGGTCTATCCTCTTACGAAAGCCGTGCATGGACAGGCTACTTTCCATGTCTCCCTGCGATGGATTTCTTCACCAGGCTTTCACATGTATCGGAGTGTTATAGTAAAGGTGTCCTATGACGAAAAACAGAAACCTGTTGGCCATCCTTCTATTTGCTTTCATCCTGCGGATCCTGGCAATTTTTTTATTTGGCTACGACAAAATATCATTCGGAGATGCACAGGACTATCTCAATACTGCCTCACACTTGTGCACGGATCATGCATACCCGGAACATGGAAACCTCCCATTCTTTCGAGCCCCGCTCCTCCCGGCATATATCGCTTTGGTGACCTTTTGTCATCCTGATAAGATCGGCCTCCTTAAAATCACATTCGCAATCATGGACTGTCTCACTGTATTCCTGATCTTCCAGATCGGAGGTACCCTCAAAAAGTGTGGAAAAAGAGAAAAGCGGCGTGTATCCTGAGGT